>NZ_CDRNDK010000003.1:0-54437 GCF_977012225.1 Planomonospora algeriensis
GCCGCGCTGCGGCCGTGGCGGCCGAGTCGGCCCGCGAGGGCGAGCGCCTGTCGGCGCTGGTCGACCGGATCAGGTCCGAGGTGCCCCGGCTCGTCCCCGACGTCGAGGTGATCGGCGACCCCGTCGCGCGGGTGCCGCACCTCGTCACCTTCTCCTGCCTCTACGTGGAGGGCGAGGCGCTGCTGACCGAACTGGACCGGTCCGGTTTCGCCGTATCCTCCGGAAGCTCCTGCACGGCGAGTACGCTTCGTCCATCGCACGTCCTGGAAGCCATGGGCGTGCTTACGCATGGGAATGTCCGGGTATCGCTGCCCCGGGGCGCGTCCGCCGCGGACGTCGACCGCTTCCTCGCCCTGCTGCCGGAGACGGTGCGCAGGATCCGCGAGGAGGCCGGGGTCAGGTCGTGAGGCAGCTGAGAAGAAGTCGGGGAGTGAGAGCGTGATGTCGTCCAGGCAGGCCGCCGCGGAGGAGGCCGTCCAGCAACCGGCGCTGACCATCGACGCGCTGGGCAAGAAGTGCCCCATCCCGATCATCATGCTCGCCGAGCGGATCAACGAGGTGCCGCTGAACGCGATCGTCTCCGTCCTCGCCGACGATCCCGCGGCCTTCACCGACGTGCCCGCCTGGTGCCGGCTGAAGTCCCACCGCCACGTGGCCAGCCACGAGCTCCCCGAGGGCGGCTGGGCGATCCACGTGCGACGCAATTACTGATTCGCCGGGAAAGTGGGTACAGCTCCCCCTGAAGTGCCATTCACACGTTTTCGGGGGGAGACACCATGAGCGGGGAGACCGCCAAGGATCTGATGAGCGCCGGCTGCCAGTGCATCCAGGCCGAGGAGACGCTCGACCGCGCCGCGCAGCTCATGCGGGAGATGAACGTCGGGGCGCTGCCCATCTGCGGCAGCGACGACCGGCTCAAGGGGATCATCACCGACCGCGACATCATCGTGAAGTGCATCGCCGAGGGCAAGGACCCGGCGCGGACCACCGCCGGAGAGCTCGCCACCGGACTGGTCTGGGTACCGGCCGAGGCCAGCGTCGAGGAGGCCCTCACCAAGATGGAGCAGAACCAGATCAAGCGGCTCCCGGTGATCGAGAACGGCCGGATCGTCGGCATGATCAGCGAGGCCGACCTGGCCAAGAACCTGCCGGACGACAAGCTCGCGGACTTCGTCCACCGTGTCTACGCCAGGGCCTGACGCCCTGGCGAGGTCCGGGGCCGGTCCGCGCGGACCGGTCCCGGACCCGGCGGGGTCAGGCGTGGTGGCAGCGCACGAACCCGGCCACCTCGGCGGCGGCCTCGGCGCCGTAGGCGTCGGTGAAGCGCTCCAGGAAGACCTTCTGGCCGAGCTCGTACTCCTGGCAGCCGACGCGCTCCAGGACGTGCGTGGCGGTGAGGTTGCCGATCTGGCCGCAGCGCTCCAGGGACAGGCCCCAGGCCAGGCCCGCCAGGAAGCCCGCGCGGAAGGCGTCGCCGACGCCGGTGGGGTCGGCCTTGCCGAGTTCGGGGGCCGGGGAGATGTGCAGCGACGGCTCGCCCTTGCGGTCGATCACGGCGCCCTTGGGGCCGAGCGTGGTGACGCGGACGCCGACCCGGTCGAGGATCTCCTCGTCGGACCAGCCCGTCTTCTGCTCGATCAGGCCCTTCTCGTAGTCGTTGCTGAACAGGTAGGCGGCGCCGTCGATCAGCAGGCGGATGTCCTCGCCGGACATCCGGGCGAGCTGCTGGGAGGGGTCGGCGGCGAACGGGATCGCGCGCTGGCGGGCCTCGTCGGTGTGCCGGAGCATCGCGTCGGGGTCGTTGGGGCTGATCAGCACCAGGTCGAGCCCGCCCACCCGGTCGGCGATCGGCTGCAGCTCGATCAGCCGGGCGTCGGCCATCGCGCCGGTGTAGAACGACGCGATCTGGTTGTGCTCCTCATCGGTGGTGCACAGGAAGCGGGCCGTGTGGTACGTCTCGGAGATGTGCACCGAGCCGCAGTCGACGCCGTGGCGCTCCAGCCAGGAGCGGTAGTCGGCGAAGTCGGCGCCGACCGCGCCGACCAGGATCGGCGACAGGCCCAGGCAGCCCATGCCGAAGGCGATGTTGGCCGCGCAGCCGCCACGGCGGACTTGCAGGTCGTCCACGAGGAACGACAGGGAGACCCGGTCGAGCTGGTCGGCGATCAGCTGATCACCGAACCTGCCCGGGAAGGTCATCAGATGGTCGGTCGCGATTGAGCCGGTGACGGCGATGCGCACGGGATCCTTCTCCTCGTTGTCAGCATCTTCGGGCGGTGAGCCACGCAAGAATACGCCAAGTCATGGCACGTGAAAGCCCTGCCGGGTGAGGGACGCCTCACCTGGCAGGGCTTTTCAGGCGTGCCGGTCGTACGACCGGCTCAGTTGAACGAGTCGCCGCAGGCGCAGGAGCCCGTGGCGTTCGGGTTGTCGATCGTGAAGCCCTGCTTCTCGATCGTGTCGACGAAGTCGACCGTGGCGCCGATGAGGTACGGCGCGCTCATCCGGTCGGTGACCACGCTGACACCGTTGAAGTCCGTGACGACGTCGCCGTCCATCGAACGGTCGTCGAAGAAGAGCTGGTAGCGCAGGCCGGAGCAGCCGCCGGGCTGCACGGCCACACGCAGCTGGAGGCCCTCCTCGCCCTGCTGCTCCAGCAGGCTCTTGACCTTGGCCGCGGCCGCGTCGCTCAGGATCAGGCCCTGCGCCGTGGTCTCGCTGCTCTCAACCGACATGTGGTGACTCCCGCGTCTACGTCAACCGCCCGTCTGAACGGCTGTGTGTTCCTGACGTCCTTCTCAGACGCTACCAACACCCGCGGGATGCCATGCATTCCGATCCCCCGCCCCCCGGAATAAATCCCCCGGACCGTGTGTCATCATTAGTCGTCACTTAGACGATAAGGGGGTGTGGTCGTGACGACCACCGAGACCGGGCTTCCGCTCTTCGTCCTCGGCCGCCAGGCCGATCCGCACAGTGAGCGCGGGGTGGACTGCCCGGGTGAGCTGCCGCCGGCCTCCGATCCGGCGCTCGTGGAGCGCGCGGAGCGGGCCAAGGCGGCGCTCGGCGACCGGGTCTTCGTGCTCGGCCACCACTACCAGCGCGACGAGGTCATCCGGTTCGCCGACGTGACCGGCGACTCGTTCAAGCTCGCCCAGCAGGCCGCGGCCCGTCCCGAGGCCGAGTACATCGTCTTCTGCGGCGTGCACTTCATGGCCGAGTCGGCCGACATCCTGACCGGCGACTCCCAGAAGGTCGTGCTCCCGGACCTGGCCGCCGGGTGCTCCATGGCGGACATGGCCACCTTCGACCAGGTCGAGGAGTGCTGGGACGCGCTCGCCGACGCCGGGATCGCCGACGTCACGGTGCCGGTCACCTACATGAACTCCAGCGCCGACATCAAGGCGTTCTGCGGGCGCAACGGCGGCACCGTGTGCACCTCCTCCAACGCGCGCCGGGCCCTGGACTGGGCCTTCTCCCGCGGCGAGAAGGTGCTGTTCCTGCCCGACCAGCACCTGGGCCGCAACACCGCCGTGCTGGAGATGGGCCTGTCCCTGGACGACTGCGTCGTCTACAACCCGCACCGGCCGAACGGCGGCCTGACCGAGCAGCAGCTCCGCGACGCCAAGATGATCCTGTGGCGGGGGCACTGCTCGGTGCACGGCCGGTTCACCGCCGAGAGCGTGGACGACGTCCGGGAGCGCGTCCCCGGCGTCAACGTGCTGGTGCACCCCGAGTGCCGGCACGAGGTGGTGGTCAAGGCCGACCACGTCGGCTCGACCGAGTACATCATCAAGAAGCTCACCGAGGCCCCGGCCGGCTCCTCCTGGGCCATCGGCACCGAGCTCAACCTGGTCAAGCGGCTCGGGGCCATGTTCCCCGACAAGAACGTGTCGTTCCTGGACCGGACCGTCTGCTACTGCTCGACGATGAACCGGATCGACCTGCCGCACCTGGTGTGGGCGCTGGAGTCCCTGGCCGCCGGCCAGGTCGTCAACCGGATCACCGTGGACCCCGACACCACCCACTGGGCCAAGGTCGCCCTGGACCGGATGCTCGCCCTGCCGTGACCCCCGCGGTCCCGCCGTGGAGGACCACGGCGGGACCGGAGGCGCGGCGGGCCGGCGGGGTCAGCGCACCCGGGTGTAGCGCATGAACTGCTTCTCGTACTCCTTGGCGTCCGCGGTCTCCGCGAGCACCCGCTTGACCTCGCCCTCCAGGTCGATCACGACCGCCTCGAAGCCGGAGCCCTTGGCCCGCCAGGCCGCGATGTGCCGGTCGTCGTACCAGCCGACGACCCGCTCCGTCACGAACGGGACCCGGGCCTGCGGCTCCCCGTCGGCGGCGGTGGACCAGACGCAGATCTCCTGCGTGGTCCCCTTGCAGTACGTCATGATCAGCGATCCGGACGGGTTGACGTCCTCCCCCTCGACGGTGAGCGGCTTGCCCACGTCGAGCAGGGTCTGCAGGATCGTGCCCTGCAGGTCGTAGAAGCGGATGCGGTGGGTGTCGCCGTCGATCGCCCAGGTGCCGACCGCGCGGCCGTCACCCCGCCAGAAGTAGCTCCACGTCCCGGCGTCCTTCTCCTTCACCTTGACGATCTTCGCCTTCCGGGTGGCGATGTCGATGATCGCGTAGCCGTACGGGTGGCTGGGCTTGGTCGCGTCGGCGTCCGCCTCGTACAGCGTGACCAGGCCCTTCTTCCCGTCCGGCGACCACTGCGGCAGCGACGGGTAGACCGGGGCCTTGGTGAGCCTGACCTTGTTCACCGCGCCGCCGGCCCGGTCGATGATCGAGACCAGGGCGTAGTGCTCCTTGTCGTACTGCAGGTCGGTGGCCAGTGCCCCGGTCCCCTCGGGGTTCACCGTGTAGTCGATGTACTGGTCGGCGGCGGCGAAGTCGTTCGCGCCGTGCTCGCGGGCGTAGACGTGGAACTTCCCGGCCGTCTCCAGGCTGTAGGAGGTCAGCCGGACCGGGTCCTCGTCGCTCTCGTGGATCGTGGTCGAGGTGCCCGGGAGCTTGATCTCCCGGGTGGCCTCCGGCACCCGGGCGGCGACCGGGCTGGGCGTGGCGTGCTGCGTCGCGGGCGCGCTGGCGGCCGGCGAGGAGGACGGGGTCACCTCGGACCCGCCGCTCCGCAGCGCCACCGCCCCGCCCCGCCGTACCGGCCGGTCCAGCAGCCCGCACCCTTCGGGCGGCGGCGGAGCGCTCGGCAAGGTGGCCGTGGGGCTGGTCGTCCTGCTGGTCATGGCCGCGGTCGGCCTGGGCGCCTGGACGCTCGGCCGCAGCATCGGCAACGCCGGCGACGCCCCGGAGGCCGGTGGCAGCCCGTCGCCCACGCCCACGGCGGGGAGCACGGCGACCCGCGAGGTGAAGCCCGGCTCCGCCCAGGGCTTCGACCCGCTGGGCGACGGCGACGAGCGGAGCGAGCTCGCGTCCCTGGCCCTGGACGGCAAGCCCTCCACGGACTGGCACTCGGAGTCGTACCCCTCCGCCGACTTCGGCCGGTTGAAGGACGGCGTCGGCCTGCTGATCGACCTCAAGGACAGCGTGGCCGTCAAGGAGGTGACGGCCGACTTCGGGCCGGTCTCCGGCGGCGCCGTGGAGCTCCGGGTGGGCGACTCCAAGAGCCTCGGCGACCTGGACGCGGTGGCGAAGGCCTCCGGGCTGGGCGGCAAGGAGACCCTCACCGTCAAGTCCCCGAAGAAGGGGCGCTACGTCCTGATCTGGTTCACCGAGGGCCCCTCCTACCAGGGCAAGTACCGTGCCCAGGTGAACGAGGTGAAGATCCGCGCGGTCAAGTGACCGGTGGGTGCGGCGAGGCGAAAGCGGTGCGATTTGATCTGGTTTACCGCTCTTCTTGCCGATCATGAGAGATTTCGTGGCACCATCTATTCCGTAGAGGTGTTCTCCCGGATCGGCATAGCAGGACTTTCCTTGTGAATTCCCCACCCGATACCCCGCCGACGGCGGATCAGCAGGAGGCGCGGACGGCCATGTCCGACGCCGATCTGCTGACCCGGCACATCGCCGGGGATCCGCACGCTTTCAGTGAGCTGGTCAAGCGCCACCGAGACCGCATGTGGGCGGTCGCCCTGCGCACGCTGGGCGATCCCGACGAGGCGGCCGACGCCGTGCAGGACGCGTTCGTCTCGGCCTACCGCAAGGCGGGCAGCTTCCGCGGTGAGGCGGCAGTCACCACGTGGCTGCACCGCATCGTGGTGAACGCCTGCCTGGACCGCATGCGCCGCAAGTCCGTACGGCCCGTCGCCGACGACGAGCTGATCGAGGCCGCCGAGCGCGAGACCCCGGTGCCCGACCAGACGGCCGAGCGCGAGGTCTCCATGGAGGTCTCGTCCGCGCTCAAGCTGCTCCCCGCCGACCAGCGGGCGGCCCTGGTGCTCGTCGACATGATGGGCTACTCGGTCGAGGACGCGGCCCAGGTCCTGCAGGTGCCCAGCGGCACCGTGAAGAGCCGATGCGCACGTGGCCGCGCGAAACTTGTCCCCATTCTTTCGCATCTGCGGAACCGATCCGACCTGTCTCGCGTCTCATCGGCGAAGGGAGCAGAACTTCGTGACGGGTGATACGCACTACGACCTGGAGGTCCTGGCCGAACTGGCCGAGGGCCTCCTCGACGCCGCCACGGCCATGCGGGTTCGCGAGCATCTCGCGATCTGCGATCCCTGTGGTGAGAGCCTCGCCGACCTCGCAGCGGTCCGTGAGCTTCTGGCGGCGACGCCCACCCCGGCGATGCCGATGGGGGTCGCGCTCCGCATCGACCGGGCGCTGGCCGCCGAGGCCGAGAACTTCCGTGGAGGTGGAATCGGGCTGGTGGAAGCACCGGCCTGGGACGACATAATGCGCGACGCGCCCTGGGAGGCCACGCCTCTCCCGGTGCCGGAGCCCGAGCTCACCGCACCTGAGCCGGAGCCCGAGCGCGAGATCCGGCCCGAGCCGGTGCCGGTGCTGGGGGTCGTCGGCGACGACGGCACCGTCGTCCCGGTGACGCCGTCGAGGCGGCGCAGGGCCGCGGGACGGCGCCGCTGGGCACCGGTCGCCGCGGCGGCGGGAGTGGCGGCGGCGATCGTCGGCGCGACCGTGATGGCGACCGGCATGCTCTCGGCGGCCGGTCCGGAGCAGAAGCCGCTGATCGCACAGCCCCTGCCGAGTGCGGCGACGAAGTACCAGTTGACCGACAGCAACTGGAACTACACCGACAAGGAGCTCCGCGGCTCGCTGATGGAGTACATCAGCCCGGCGCCCGTACTGGGCACGGCGGACACCTCCGAGCTGACCCGCTGCGTGCAGCAGGTCTCGGCGAAGGTCGGCAAGCAGCCGTTCGCCGTCGACCGGGGCTTCTACAACGGGCAGGAGGCCAACATCGTGCTCTTCTGGCACGACCAGCCCAAGAACCGCGTGCGCGTGCACGTGGTCGGCCCGTCCTGCGAGAACGTGCGCAAGCCCGCGCTCGCCAGCTGGCGCTGACCCCGCCCGGACCGCTCAGGAGCCCGGCACGGAACCGTCCGTGCCGGGCTTCGGCGTCACCGGGAATCACCGACGCCTAGGATCTGTTGACGCGACTGGCAACGGCAGAGGGAAAGGCGCAACGCGTGATGGACGTCCGCAATGTGATCATCATCGGATCGGGTCCCGCCGGTTACACATCGGCTGTGTACTCCGCACGCGCCGACCTGAACCCCCTGGTGTTCGAGGGATCGGTCACCGCCGGCGGTGCGCTGATGAACACCACCGAGGTGGAGAACTTCCCCGGTTTCCCCGACGGCATCATGGGCCCCGACCTGATGGACGGCCTGCGCAAGCAGGCCGAGCGGTTCGGCGCCGAGCTCGTCGCGGACGACGTGGTCGAGGTCGACCTGACCGTCACCCCCAAGGTCGTCAAGACCGCCACCGGAACCTTCCACGCCAAGGCCGTCATCCTGGCCACCGGCTCGGGCTACCGCGAGCTGGGCGTGCCCAACGAGAAGCGGCTGTCCGGCCGCGGCGTCTCCTGGTGCGCCACCTGTGACGGCTTCTTCTTCCGCGGACAGGACATCGTGGTCGTCGGCGGCGGCGACACCGCCATGGAGGAGGCCACCTTCCTCACCCGGTTCGCCGCCTCGGTGACCGTCGTGCACCGCCGGGGCGAGCTGCGCGCCAGCAAGATCATGCAGGACCGCGCGTTCGCCAACGACAAGATCCGTTTCATCTGGGACAGCGAGGTCGTCGACGTCCTGGGCGAGGAGAAGGTCTCCGGCGTACGGCTGCGCAACCTCAAGACCGGCGAGGAGAGCGAGCTCGCCGTCACCGGCCTGTTCATCGCGATCGGCCACGACCCGCGCACCGAGCTGGTCAAGGGCCAGGTGGAGCTCGACGACGAGGGCTACGTCAAGGTCGCCTCCCCCTCGACCCGCACCAACCTGGACGGCGTCTTCGCCGCGGGCGACGTGGTCGACCACACCTACCGCCAGGCGATCACCGCCGCGGGCACCGGCTGCGCCGCGTCGCTGGACGCCGAGCGCTGGCTGGCCGAGCACGGCGAGCAGTGACCCCCAGAACCGACAGCAGTCGCAGGAACCCGGATACAAGGGAGCAAGCAGTGGGCGCCATCAAGAACGTGACCGAGGCCAGCTTCGAGGCCGACGTGCTCAAGAGCGACAAGCCCGTCCTCGTCGACTTCTGGGCCGAGTGGTGCGGCCCGTGCCGCCAGGTCGCGCCGATCCTGGAGGAGATCGCCGGGGAGCAGGCCGAGAAGCTGACCATCGTCAAGCTCAACGTCGACGAGAATCAGGCCATCGCCCAGCAGTACGGCGTACTCCAGATCCCCACGATGAACGTCTATAAGAACGGAGAGGTCGTGAAGCAGATCATCGGCGCCAAGCCGAAGGCCATGCTGCTCCGCGAGCTCGAGGGCATCATCTAGGCGGTCCCCGCGCGGGACCCCTGGAGGGCCCCCTGCGGCCGGTCGCTCCCCACGGCGACGCCGGGCCGTACCACCCGCTTCCGAGCGGCACACCCACCCAGTGAGAGCCCCCTCCCCCCGAGGGGGCTCTCGCGCGTCCGCGGGCCTCCGCCGGCCCTCAGGGCGTCCAGCGGGGGCTCAGATCATCTCAGACGGGCCGCAGCGCCCTCTCCGGGCTCATCGATCCCAGGAGCCTCTCCAGCGCCACCTCGACGTCCTCGCGCCACGAGACCGCGGTCTTGAGCTCCAGGCGGAGCCGGGGGAAGCGCAGGTGCGGCCGGACCGTCTTGAAGCCGACCGCCAGCAGGTAGTCGGCGGGCATCACGCACGCCCCCGGCTGCTCCCACTTCAGGTCCCCGAACGCCTCGATCGCCCGCACCCCGCGCCGGGTCAGATCCTTGGCCACGCCCTGGACGAGCATCCGGCCCAGACCGCCGCCGGAGAACTCCGGGACGATGTGCGCGGTCATCAGCAGCACGGCGTCGGCGCTGACCGGTGAGGTCGGGAAGGCCGCCGAACGGGGCACGTAGAGCGGGGGCGCGTAGAGCACGAAGCCGACCGCGGCGCCGTCCACATAGGCGATCTTGCCGCAGCTGCCCCACTCCAGCAGGGTGGAGGAGATCCACGCCTCCTTCTCCAGCCCCGGGTCGCCGGCCTCCAGGGCCCGGTCCCCGCTGACCGGATCGAGCTCCCAGAAGACGCACCGGCGGCAGCGGCGCGGCAGGTCGTCGAGGTTGTCGAGAGTGACGTTCACCAGCCGACGCGACACCTGTTGGCCCCAATCGCGTGCGAGACGAGTGCCCAGGCCTTCCTGGCCACGGTGGGAAAACCCGCGAAAACCGCTTCCCCAGCTGGCATCGTAGCCCAGCGGAGGTCATCGTTTCAGGGCTCCGATCCCCCACGGGGAGTAGAGGTACCACTGACGTACCCTGGTTTATCTAGCTTGAGCACGTTGTGCTCCTACGACGAGGAGGTGGACCGTGGCATCCCAGAACTCGGATCACGGTCGGACCGTCGCGGCCCAGGGGTCGCGCATCGACGCCTACGTCGATCGGTACGCCGCACGGGCTACCGGGATGGTCGCCTCCGAGGTTCGAGCTCTCTTCGCCGTCGCGTCCAGGCCCGAGGTGGTCTCGCTGGCCGGCGGCATGCCGTACGTCACGGCCCTGCCCCTGGACGTCGTGGGAGAGCTCGTCGCCGACCTCGTGGCCCGCCGCGGCCCGGTCGCGCTCCAGTACGGCTCCGGCCAGGGCGACCCGCACCTGCGCGAGCAGATCTGCGACGTGATGCGCCTGGAGGGGATCGAGGGGCACGCCGACGACGTCGTGGTGACCGTCGGCTCGCAGCAGGCCCTCGACCTCATCACCCGCATCTTCATCGACCCCGGCGACGTCATCCTGGCCGAGGGCCCCTCCTACGTGGGCGCCCTGGGCACCTTCGCCGCCTACCAGGCGAAGGTCGTGCACATCGCGATGGACGACGAGGGCATCATCCCCGAGTCGCTGGCGCAGACCGTCTACGCGCTGCAGACCGCGGGCAGCCGCATCAAGTTCCTCTACACGATCCCCACCTTCCAGAACCCGGCGGGGGTGACGCTCAACGCCGCGCGCAGGGAGCAGGTGCTGGACATCTGCCAGCGCGCGGGCGTGCTCATCGTCGAGGACAATCCGTACGGCCTGCTCGGCTTCGACGGCGAGCCCATGCGGGCGCTGCGCGCCGACAACCCCGACGGCGTGGTCTACCTGGGCTCGTTCTCCAAGACGCTCGCCCCCGGCTTCCGGGTGGGCTGGGCGCTCGCCCCGCACGCCATCCGCGACAAGCTGGTGCTGGCGATGGAGTCGGCCGTGCTGTCGCACTCCGCCTTCACCCAGCTCGCCGTGGGAGAGTACCTCGCCACGCAGCCCTGGCGCGAGCAGATCAAGACCTTCCGGGAGCTCTACCGCGAGCGCCGGGACACCATGCTCTCCTCGCTGGAGTCCCTGATGCCCGCCGAGTGCTCCTGGACCCGGCCGAGCGGCGGGTTCTTCGTCTGGGCCACCCTCCCCGAGGGGCTGGACTCCAAGGCGCTCCTGCCCCGGGCGGTCGCCGAGCGGGTGGCGTTCGTCCCGGGCACCGGTTTCTTCGCCGACGGGAGCGGCGCCCGGCACATGCGGCTGTCCTACTGTTACCCGGAGCCCGAGCGCATCCGCGAGGGCGTGCGCCGGCTGGCCGGGGTGATCGAGCAGGAGCTGCAGCTGCGCGACACGTTCGGCGCCGGCACCTTCCCCGACCACGTCGGGGTGGACACCCCGGGACCCGACCTCGCGTAGCGGTTCCCCGCGCTCCTCCGCCCGGCTCGTGCGGAGGAGCGCCTCCGGCCCTTTCCGGCGCCGGTTTCCCCCGTGGCGGACCGCCGCGTGGGTCATCTCCGGGGCGGTGCCGTACGGTGACTTCCGACGCTGTCGTCCGGCCTCCGGCCCGACGGCGGGAAGCGCGGTTCGACGGGCTCGATGCGGCTTGAAGGAGAAGGTGTTCGGATGAGTGATCTCGGCCACGTGCTCGTCCTGGCAGGCGGACTGTCCTACGAACGGGAGGTCTCGCTGCGCTCGGGGCGCCGGGTGAGCGAGGTGCTGCGTGCGGCGGGCGTCTCCGTCGAGACGCGCGACATCGACGCCTCCCTCGTCCCCCGGGTGCTGGCCGACCCGCCCAGCGCCGTCTTCGTGACGCTGCACGGCGGGGCCGGTGAGGACGGCGCCATCCGCTCGGTGCTGGAGCTCCTGTCCGTCCCCTACGTGGGCGCCAGGTCCGAGGCGTGCCGGGTCGCCTTCGACAAGCCCACCGCGAAGACGGTCGTCCGTTCCGCCGGCGTGCGCACCCCCGAGTCGGTGACGCTTCCCAAGGAGACGTTCCACGACCTCGGCGCCTCCGCCGTGCTGGCCCGGATCGTCGAGCGGCTGGGACTCCCGCTGTTCGTCAAGCCGTCCCGGGGCGGATCCGCCCTCGGCGCTCGGTCGTGCGCACGGCCGAGGAACTGCCCTCCGCCATGGTGGGCTGCTTCGCCTACGGGGACACCGCTCTGATCGAGCGGTGCGTCGAGGGCGTCGAGGTGGCCGTCTCCGTGGTGGACCTCGGCGAGGGCCCTGTCGCCCTGCCTCCGGTGGAGATCGTCCCCGATGACGGCGTCTACGACTACGCGGCCCGTTACACCGCGGGCCGTACGGAGTTCTTCGCCCCGGCCCGCCTGTCCCCCGAGGCGGCGGCCGCCTGCGCCGAGATGGCCGTGACCGCGCACGCCGCCCTGGGCCTGCGCGACGTCTCCCGGACCGACCTGATCGTCGACGGGAACGGCCTGCCGCACTTCCTCGAGGTCAACGTCGCTCCCGGCATGACCGAGACCTCCCTCTTCCCCATGGCCGTCGAGGCCGCCGACCACGATCTCGGCTCCCTCTGCCGCTCGCTGCTGGAGCAGGCCGCCGCCCGCGGCGCGGCCTGAAGCCCGCGCCTCCCCGCCCACAGGTGAAGCCTCCCCGTCTCCGGACGGACCGGAGCACCGCCTGATCGGCGGGGAGGCGGGCTCCCATACGCTGGCACTGTGCTGACCTCGACCACTCTCTTTCCCAAGAGCTTCGCCAGCGACAACCACTCGGGCGTGCATCCCAAGGTGCTCGCGGCCATCGCGGACGCCAACACCGGAGACGCTCCCGCCTACGGCGCCGATCCCTGGACCCAGGCGATGGAAGCCGCCTTCCGGAGCCAGTTCGGCGCGCACACGAGGGCGTACGCGATGTTCAACGGCACCGGAGCCAACGTCACCGGGCTCGGTCTGGCGCTGCGCCCCTACGAGTCCGTGCTCTGCCCGGCCACTGCGCACATCAACACCCACGAGTGCGGCGCCGCCGAGCGGGTCCTCGGCGCCAAGCTCATCCCCCTCCCGACGGACGACGGCAAGATCACTGTCGACGACGTCCGCGAGCACCTCTCCGTCGTGGGGAACACCCAGTACGCCCAGCCGCGCGTCATCTCCATCTCCCAGGTCACCGAGTGCGGCACGGTCTACACGGCCGACGAGATCGCGGAGCTCGCGGAGTTCGCCCATTCCAACGGGCTCTTCCTGCACATGGACGGCGCCCGCCTGGCCAACGCCGCGGCCGAGCTCGGTTGCCCGATGCGCGCTCTCACCACCGACGCGGGCGTGGACCTGCTCAGCTTCGGCGGCACCAAGAACGGCGCCATGGGCGCCGAGGCCCTCGTCGTCCTCCGCCCCGAGCTGGACCCACCGGCGCTGTTCCTCCGCAAGCAGGGGATGCAGCTCGCCTCGAAGATGCGCTTCGTCTCGGCTCAGCTGACCGCGCTCCTCACCGACGACCTCTGGCGGGAGAACGCCGCCCACGCCAACGCGATGGCCCACCGGCTCGCCGACGGCGTCACCGACCTTCCCGGCGTCTCCCTCCGCTACCCCGTGCAGTCCAACGCCGTCTTCCCCGTCCTTCCGGAGAAGGCGATCGCCGAGCTCCAGCAGCGCTACCTCTTCCATACCTGGGACGCCTCGGAGAACGTGGTCCGCTGGATGGCCGCCTTCGACACCACCCCCGAGCACATCGACACCTTCGTCGCGGACATCCGCACCGTCATCCAGCCCGGCCCTTGAGGCATCGGTCCGGCTGTTTCACGTGAAACCGTAGGGCCGAGGGTGCACGTTTCACGTGAAACATCGGCCGTCTCCGAAAACTGTTTCACGTGAAACATCGCGGACATCGCTGGGGCGGGTCCGTTCGCACGGTGGCTCAGTGCTGCACACTGCGGTGGGGCGTCGCTGGGGAGGGCCGGTTCGTGGTGGCTGGTCTTGGTGCGCACGGAGGCGGGCCGGTGGTCCTGCCGGCCGTCTCAGTTGGGCTCTGGTGGTTTCCGGCCTTCGGCCTGGGCTCGGGCGCGCGGGGTTCGGTGCTTTATACGCCGGCAGGACCACCGGCCCACCTCCGTGCACCGCTGCTCCGCCGTACCGATGCGGACCGTAGTTTCTCGCTCTCCGGCTGCCCGGTGGTCCCGCCGACGCTGAAGCGACCCGTGCGGTTCCGGCGTGGTGCTCGCCGTAGCTGAAGCCATCCCGTCGGAAAGGAGCTCAGGGCCGGGCGCCATAGAAAGAAAGCCCTGGCGGTGGCCACCACGTGGAGTCGCCTCATGGTGGGACTCTCCCTGTCCTCCAGGAGTCGACGGTGGCACATCGCATGGTGCGCCTCCGTCGGCCGGCTCATCCAGCACGTCCACCCGGTCGAGACCAGCGGCGGATCCGACCGATCGGCCGAGTCGCGGGGCGGTCGCGACTGCCCGGGAAAGCCACACCGCAGGTCACACCTCGGCCGATGATGAGGCCGACCCTGCGGAGAGCTAACTGCGCAGGCGGGCAAGTGCCTCCGGGGTCAGGTCCTGAGCGAGGTCCTCCAGGAGGGCGATGATCTCGGCGACCCGCGGCGGATTGCCCGCGGTGCCCAGAGCTTTCGCCAGCGCGGTTTCAATGGAGGTCGACTTGACCGCCTCCACTCGGCCGGAGGGTTCGGACGCGGGCTGTATGAGGAGCCTACGGCGGTCGCGGGGATCGGGATCGGTGACGATGGCACCCGCCTCGCGAAGCCGCGCCACCGCGCCCGAGACCGCACTCTGCGGCAGGCCGGCGCGGGTGGCGATCTCTCCGATTGCGCTTCCCGGATGCGCGCGCACATCACCGACCACGATCAGGATCGTCCGGACGCCGGTCGTCTGCCCGTCGACCCCAGCCGCGGGGAGCGCCTCCTCGCCGATCTTCATCAAGGTTCGGCCCAGCAGGAAAAGCTCTCGAGCGCGACTTCACCGCCGTCATCGGCGACACCCTGCCAGTGGCCGCGCTGAAGGACACGACCACCCGCATCCTGCCCGCCGCCGGTCGCATGACCCCGCGTGACGTCTTCGACTACCGCTGCGCCCAGGAACTGGCCGACCTCATGGGTACTCGGATTGTCGAGTTCCCCGGCGGCCACAACGGCAACACCACCCACCCCCGAGCCTATGCATCCCGCCTACGCGAGGTCCTCCGGCTTCGACAAGCAGAGGTGGAGCCGACCGACTCGTTCACCTCGTGTTCTTGTGGACGGACAGGATGATCCACTGACGGACGGTCACCGAGGATCCCGAGCGGCAGCCTGAAACCGACGAAGGCGGCCGCTGCGGGTAGGTGCCGCGCTCACCGCCGTGGTGCTGCGCTCGCTTCGAGACCGTCGAGCAGCAGACGTAGGCCGGTCCGCCAGCCGCTGCTCACGGATGTGGTCGCGGGTTGCGCGCCTGCCGTCGAGGTGGCGTGCGGGTGGTCGTTCTCGTCATCGGCGAACGTGGCGCTGGCGTGCAGGAGGGCCGGGTACCACGCCGGGTGTTCCCGCAGTCGGGCGAGCAGGCGTTGCCCGGTGTCGCCGGGAAGCGTCCAGGGCTGGGTGCCCGTGCCGGTGACGGCGGCGGAGCGCACGAGGGCGAACATGGCCAGCACGACGTCCAGGCGTTGGGTGACCGACAGCCCACTCTGGCCGATGGCGGCCAGCGCGGTCTCGATCCAGCCGACCTCGCGTGGACCCATGGGCCGATCGCCGATCGTGGCCGCCGACAGCCACGGGTGGCGTTGCCAGACGGCGTGCAGGTCATCGGCCCACCGTTCGACGCGGAGGCGCCAGTCAGGGATGGAGGACAGGTCCGGCGGGTCTTCGACGGCATGTTCGATGGTCAGCGCGATCAGCTCGGCTTTGCTGCGCACGTAGCGGTAGAGCGCGTTCTTCGTGACTCCGAGAGCGGTGGCGACCCGCTGCATCGACACGGCGTGCAGACCTTCGGCGTCCGCGATGTGCACCGCGGCCGCGGCCAGGGCGGCACGGGTCAGTGAAGGCTGTGGTCCGAAGCGTGGTGGTGCCGGCGGGGACCACAACAGCGTCAGAATGCTCTCTTCGTCGTCGGCAGGTGTGGTGGTCATCGTCGATCCCTTCTTGCAGCCCGATCTTGCAACCCGAACGGAACTATGCCTATCGTACACAGTGTGCGAGGGGCACAGTTATTCCACAGGCATCCAAGACCTCAGGAGTTCCACGATGCGACGCGTGATCGTCTCGGCCTTCGTCACCCTCGACGGCGTGATGGAGGCCCCGGAGACCTGGTCGTTCGACTTCCACGACGAGGAGAACATGAAGGACGCGCTCGAGCTGGTGCTCGGCGCGGAGGCCCTGCTGCTGGGCCGGACGACCTATGACGGCTTCGCCGAGGCCTGGCCGTCCCGCAAAGACCCGATGGGCTTCGCCGACAAGATGAACACGATGCCCAAGTACGTCGCCTCGACCACATTGCGCGAGCCGACCTGGCACGGCACCGAGATCCTCGATGGCGCCCACGGCGATGTCGCCGACCAGGTCGCCGCCCTCAAGCAGGCCGGTGACGGCGACCTGCTCATGTACGGCAGCGCCGCCCTCATGCGCCACCTGCTCGCCGCCGGCCAGATCGACGAGATCCGGCTGCTGCTCAACCCTGTCGTCGTCGGTTCCGGCCGTAAGCTGTTCCCCGACGGCCAGCCGCGCACCGCACTGGACCTGGTCGAGACGCACCAGTACCCGGGCGGGATGGCCCGACTGATCCTACGCCCGCGCGCATAGTCTCCCCGCCGGTGCGGTATGCCGGCGTTGAGTTCTGGTGGGCAGCATGTCGGCGCGAGTTTCGTGGCGGGGTGGGGTGGGCGGGGAGTCGACTTGTCCGCAACCAGCATCTACCGGCAGATGCCCGCGCCGCGACCCGGGTCACCCGATCCCAGGAGAACAACGATCATCTGAAACGGGCTCGATCGAGAGGTTCACCAGGCCGTCGACCAGCATTGCCGATGTCCGTCGGTCAGCACTCCTATGTCCGCCCAGCTACACAGAGGCGTCCGCCGACCAGCGCTTCCTCATGTCCGTTCACATGCCACGCTATCCGGGGGACGGCGTTGTGGTCACCGCTGAGTGGAAGAAGCGCTCGCGTGAGCTTCTCGACCAGGACGCGGTCCTGATCCGGAGCGCCCTCGCCTGATCGCGGAGGCGAACGATGGGGAGAGACCTCCTTGAAGGGCGGGGATCGGAACGGTCCGGCTCCTCCGAGCCGGTGTATCACCGTCTCCTGAGTTTCGCGGAGCCCCACCACCGAGGAGCATCCCAGATGGCGGGAAGCACCGATGAGTTCGTATGGATGAGACTGCGGTCTCAGCCCTGAGCTCCTTTCCGCCAGGATGGCTTCAGCTACGGCGAGCACCGTGGGCCGGACCGCATGGATCGCTTCAGCGACGGCGGGACCACTGGGCGGCCGGAGAGCGAGACGCTACGGCCCGCATCAGTACGGCGCAGCAGCCGGGCACGGGGGCGGGCCGGTGGTCCTGGCGGCGTATAAAGGCCCGAACCCCGCGCGCCCGAGTCCAGGCCGGAGGCCGGAACCCACCGGACATCAACTGCGACGGCCGCCAGGACTACCGGCCCGCCCCCGTGCGCCCCCACACCGACCACCGCACGGGCAAGGGACCCGGCCAGAACCGGGCCCCAGCGACACGCGTTGAGAAACCACCACACGAAACGGAGCCGGACCAAAGGAAAGGCCCCGCTGTGTTTCACGTGAACACAGCGGGGCCCGGTGAGGAAGAGGTCTACTCCTCCGGCAGTTCCACCGATCCCGGAGCCATCGTCGCGATGATGCGCTCCAGATCGTCGATGGTCGCGAACTCCACCACGATGCGTCCCTTGCGGCGGCCGAAGTCCACCTTTACCCGGGTTTCGAAGTGGTCCGAGAGTCTGTCCGCCAGGCGGCGGAGCGAGGGGTCCTCCTCCGGCTTGGCCCGCGGAGCGCGAGGCGCGGGGGTGGAAGCCGCCGAGGCGTCTCCCATTGCCACGATCTCCTCGACGGCGCGGACCGAGAGGAGCTCGGCCACGATTCGATCTGCGAGGCGTTCCTGTGCGGCTGGATCATCCAAGCTCAGCAGGGCCCGGGCGTGACCGGCGCTGATCGTGCCCGCCGCCACCCGGTTCTGGACCCGAGGCGGGAGGTTGAGGAGCCGGATGGTGTTCGTCACGTGCGAGCGTGAACGGCCAATGCGGGCGGCGAGCTGTTCGTGGGTGGCGCCGAAGTCATCCAGGAGCTGGCGGTAGGCGGCCGCCTCCTCCAGCGCGTTGAGCTGCTCGCGCTGGAGGTTCTCGATCAGGGCGTCCAGGAGGAGCTTGTCCTCCTGGGTGTCCCGTACGATCGCCGGGATCAGCTCCAGCCCGGCCATCGTGGAGGCCCGCCAGCGGCGCTCCCCCATGATGAGCTCGTACCGGTCGCCCCCCGCCCTCCGGACCACGATGGGCTGGAGAAGACCGACCTCCTTGATCGAGGCGGCCAGTTCCTTGAGCGCCTCGTCATCGAATATCTCCCGGGGCTGCCGGGGGTTCGGCACGATGGCCTCGACCGGGACCTCCAGGAAATAGGCGCCGGCGACCGGCTTGAGGAGGCTCTGCTCTTGAAGGGCCGGCTCCGGAGCCACCATGGTCGCGGTCGCACCGGACCCGGCGGGCACGGCGGACGCGGCGGGCTCCGCAGGCGGGGGAGCCGTGGGGATCAGCGCCCTCAGCCCTTTGCCCAGCCCTCTCGGCTGCTTACTCACTGCCCCTCCCCAAGGCTCAAGGTCTCGCCCTCAGTAGTATCCGCGCCGGCACCGCCGAGGCCCTCTCGGCCGCTCACACGGCCGCGCCGCGATAGGCGATCTCACGGGCGGCGTCCATGTAGGCCATCGCGCCGCTGGAGCCCGGGTCATAGGTCATCACCGACTGCCCGTAGCTGGGCGCCTCGGAGACACGCACGCTCCGCGGGATCAGCGTGCTCAGCACCGTGTCGCCGAAGTGAGACCGTACCTCCTCCGCGACCTGAGAGGCGAGCCGGGTACGGCCGTCGTACATCGTCATGAGGATGGTGGACAGATCGAGCGTGGGGTTCAGGTGGGCGCGGACCAGCTCCACGTTCCGGAGCAGCTGGCCCAGTCCCTCCAACGCGTAGTACTCGCACTGGATCGGGATCAGCAGCTCGTTCGCGGCCATCAGCGCGTTGACGGTCAGCAGGCCGAGCGAGGGCGGGCAGTCGATGAGGATGTAGTCGAACTCGATGGCGTCGTAGGCGGCCAGCGCCCGCTGCAACCGGGCCTCGCGGGCCACCATGGAGACCAGCTCGATCTCCGCGCCCGCGAGGTCGATGGTGGCGGGGGCGCAGTAGAGGCCGGGCATGTCCGGGACCTCCTTCACCACCTCGATGAGCGGCATGTCCTCCACCAGGACCTTGTACATGTCCGGCACGTCGCCGCGGTGCTCGATGGCCAGGGCCGTCGAGGCGTTGCCCTGCGGGTCGAGGTCCACCACCAGGACGCGCTGGCCGTGCATGGAGAGCGCCGCCGCCAGGTTGACCGACGTGGTGGTCTTTCCCACACCGCCCTTCTGGTTCGCGACGGTGAAGATCCGGGTCTTGGGCGGTCGCGGCCAGTCACCGTCCCGGGCTGCCGAGGAGCTCCCGGAAGCGACCGCGGTGTTCTGGGGCGATGTTTCACGTGAAACCACTGAGCTGAGTGCCTCTCGTACCAGCGGCGAGTCGCCGGGGTTAAGGGAGTTGGGGGTCACGGTCGTCTTTCTCTCCACCGGCCGAACCGCGGCGAGGGGAGCCGAGGCCGGCCATCCCAGACCGGAAGGACTTCCGAGCGGAGAAGAGAGCGGGGTCTCCGGCCAGCCGAGACCACCCGCCGCGCCGGTGATCACACGTCCGTGATCGTCCAGCGGGGAGGACCCGGCGCTCGCGCCGGGGAGCGTTCGACTCACCGGATCTCCTTGGCCTTGCACTCGCTTTTCGGTCCGTCTACTGGCCTCGCACCCGTTTCGGGCGCGGAGCACGATCCTTTCGGCGAGAGGCCTGCCGGGCTCTCTCGGGGGCCCGACCGGCGACCACCCGGATGAGAGTTGCATGCGGCTCGACCTTACCGCGCCCGACGGATACAAGCTCGGCGGTCAGCACTCCGCTGGATCGCAATTGCGCCTCGGCCTCCGCCAGTTCCTCCGCCGCACGCTCTCCCTTCATCGCCAGCAGCTCTCCCCCCTCGCGGAGCAGAGGCAGCGCCCAGGACAGCAACCGGTCGAGTGGCGCCACCGCGCGTGCGGAGGCCACGTCGAACTCTCGCTTGCCGGCGAACTCCTCGGCCCGGCCGCGCAGCACCTCGACGTTCTCCAGCTTCAGTGAATCGACGCACTCCTGGAGGAAGACCGTCCGGCGCAGGAGCGGTTCGAGGAGCGTGACCGAGATGTCGGGCCGGACGATGGCGAGCACGAGACCGGGCAGACCGGCGCCGGAGCCGATGTCCACCAGCCGCACGCCCTCGGGGACGGCCTCGGCGACCACTGCGCAGTTGAGCAGGTGACGGTCCCAGATCCGCGGCACCTCGCGGGGGCCGAGCAACCCGCGCACCACCCCCGGACCGGCCAGCAACTCCGCGAACGCCTCCGCTCGGGACCAGGCCTCACCGGTGAACACCTCACGTGCCACCTCGGGCGGTTCGGGCAACTGGTCGCTCACTGGATGATCACTCTCTCCTCAGAATCAGCGGACCACCCCCGGGGGTGTGAGCCGTTGCCGACATGCGCTACGCGAACCAACGTTAGCCGACGTCCGGAGGGATCCGCCGTGTCGGCAAGAGGGACGAAAAAGGCCGCCGTCCCTGGCGTGCCAGGGACGGCGGCCGGTCCTCCGCCCGCCGGGGAGGTTACGCGGGGAGCACCACCACGAAGCGGCGGGGCTCCTCGCCCTCGGACTCGCTGCGCAGGCCCGCGGCGGCCACGGCGTCGTGCACGATCTTGCGCTCGAACGGCGTCATCGGCTGCAGGGACCTCGGCTCGCCGGAGCGCTTGACGTCTCCGGCGACCTTGGTGCCGAGCTCGCGGAGCTCGGCCCGGCGGCGGTCGCGGTAGCCGCCGATGTCGAGCATCAGGCGCGAGCGCTCCCCCGTCTGCCGGTGGACCGCCAGCCGGGTGAGCTCCTGGAGCGCCTCCAGGATCTCGCCGTTGGGACCCACCAGGTCGCCGCCCTTGACGTCCACCACGGAGACGACGGCGCGGTCGCCCTCGACGTCCATGTCGATGTCACCGTCGATGTCGGCGATGTCGAGCAGCCCTTCGAGATAGTCGGCCGCGATCTCGCCCTCCTGCTCCAGGGCTGCGAGATCGGGAGCCGCCTTGGCCGCGGTCTCCTGCTGGGCCTCAGTCACGTCCAGCCACTCCTTCGTGCTGTCGGGATGGGTCGGGGAGCGCCGTGGATCCTGCCTGCGGGATCCACGCTGTCTGCCGGAACTACTTCTTACCGCCCGTCCGCTTGCTGCGGGGCTGGCGGGTCGGCTGCTGGCGGGTGACCTTGGGGGCCGGCGGCGCGGGCGGGGCCTCGGGCTCGGGCGCATTCTTGCGCACCTTGCTCAGCAGGCCCGGCTTGGGGGCGGGCGTCACCATGTTCCCCTTGGCGTCGACCACCGGCATGGGGTGCCGGCTGTAGAACCAGTGCTGCTGGCCGAGCGTCCACAGGTTGGTGGTCACCCAGTAGAGGATCAGGCCGAGGGGGAAGCTGAGCGAGAAGATCGCGAACAGCGGCGAGATGTACATCAGGATCTTCTGCTGCTGCGCCATGGGGTTGTCCGGCATCTGCGCGATCGAACGGGTCACGCTCTGCCGGACGGTGAGGAAGGTGGTCAGCGAGCTGATCGCCACGAAGATCGCGAGCACCACCTTGGTGACCACCGGCTCGGCGCCCAGGGCGACGACGTCCGAAGAGTCCCACCAGAAGGTGGCCGGGAGCGGGGCGCCGAAGATGTGCGCCGCCCGGGCGTCGTTCACCAGTTCCTGCGTCATGCCGAACTTCGGCTGACCCGCCGCCATCGCCTGCAACACGGTGAACATCGAGATGAAGATCGGGAACTGCGCCAGGATCGGCAGGCAGCCGCCGAGCGGGTTGGCCCCCGCCCCCTGGTACAGCGCCATGACCTCCTGGTTCATGCGCTGCTTGTCGTTCTTGTAGCGCTTGCGCAGTTCCTGGACCTTGGGCGCGAGCTCCTGCATCTTCTTCGACGAGCGCATCTGCTTGAGGAAGAGCGGGAAGATCAGCAGCCGCATCAGCACGGTCAGCGTGATGATGGTCAGCGCCCAGTTGAGCCCGCTGTCCTTCGGGATGAAGGTGCTGTAGCCATGGTGAATCCAGGTGATGACTTGGGCGACGGCTGTGTACAGCCAGTTGAGCCAGGACAGCTCCACCGAGCTAGCTCCCTTGCGTTTCGTGGGACCGGACCGGGCGTGGGGGCACCGGGTCTAAACCTCCGGGATGGAATGGGTGGCAACGCCCGATTCTCCGGATCGTCAACCATGTGCCGCGCAACGCGCCGTGAACGGCTATCGCCTCGAGGCCGTAAGCGCTGCACGAGGGGTGGAAACGGCAGCGGGGACCCAGCAGCGGGCTCACGAAGGCCCGGTAGAACCGGATCGGAGCCATCAGGGTCCGGGCGGCCGGGGAGGCCCCGGCGGTCTGCTGCGCCGTCATCGTCATCCCTCCATGCGAGTCGTGGAGGACTCTCGCCGCCTGAGTAAACGATCGAGCGCGACGTCGAGTTCGGCGGCTAGGCGCTCGCCCCGCGCGGACGCGGCCGGTGGGTTGGCGCGTACAACCAGCAGGCTACCTCGCGGGAGGCGGTCGAGCCGGTCGCGCATGAGGTGTCTCAGCCTGCGCTTGACCCGGTTGCGGACGACCGCGCCGCCGACGGCGCGGCTCACCACGAACCCGACCAGGGGCGGCTCACCGGCCCTCAAGTCCGGGGCACGCATGCCGAGATGCGCGACCAGCGTGGGGCGGCCCGAGCGGCTGCCCTTCCTGACCGCGCTGTTGAACTCCTCGCCCCGGCGCATGCGGGACCTGGACGGCAACACGAGAGGACCTTCTCAACCCTGGGCAGGTACGGCTATCGCCCGCCGGACCTCACGGTCGGCGGGCGACAGGACGCTCACTGCCCGGCCCGGCGGACCGGGCACGGCGGACGCGCGTCAGGCGGAGAGCTCGGCGCGGCCCTTGCGGCGACGGGCGGCCAGGATCGCGCGACCGGCGCGGGTGCGCATGCGCAGCCGGAAGCCGTGGGTCTTCGCGCGACGGCGGTTGTTCGGCTGGAAAGTACGCTTGCTCACGAGTGGGCTCCAGGCTTGAGGCGCATCCCCAGCACATGGGGATGTTCGACATGGCTGGCTTGCCGGATGCGGGGCATGCGAAATAGCCGCCGCGTGGCAAGCCGACCGTCGTACGTTACGGGGCGGATGCGTCCCAGGTCAAACCGGGCGCTTCGCCGAGCTGGTTGTCCACAGCTCCACAGGCTTCTTTTCCACGGGCGTTTCTTTATCCACAGGATGTGCACCCAGCCTCTCCCACACAGCCACTAGGCTGTGGACAACGTTTTGAACACCCTGTGGACACGGACTACTGTCGGCCCCTCCGGACCTTCTTCCCGCTGTAGAGCACGGCCTTGCCGTCTGTGCGGAGTTGTGCACGGCTTGTGGATCCGCTGTGGATTCCATGTGGATTTCGAGACGGGACCGCGACGGGCCGCACGGCCGCCGGCGTGTGGACAGCTTGTGGACAACGGGAGATTCCGAGGCGCTCGGCGGCCATCGGTGTGGACGAAGAGCGGATCGCGGTGAGCTCACGGGGGCCGCGTCGAAGGAGGGGAGCCGGGCCATGGACGAAATGGAACTCGGCGCGGTGTGGGCGCGGGTGCTGGCGAGTTCCCTTCATGAGGACGTCCCGCCCATCCACCGCGCGTGGCTCGGCCAGACCGTGCCCTTCGGGCTCATGAACGACACCGTGGTGCTCGCCGCGCCCACCGACTTCGCCCGGGACGTGCTGGAGAACAAGCTCCGCCCCCTGGTCACCCAGGCGCTCTCCCAGGAGATGGGCCGTCCGATGCGCTTCGCGGTCATGGTGGACCCCGCCGCGAGCGCGAACGCGAATCCGGGCCCCGGCGCGGGGAGCACCGGGAGCACCGGCCGCGCCGGGAGCGGCCCATCCCGTCCCCGGGAGACATATCCCCAGGCCTCCGGAGCGGGTTATCCCCAGGACACCGGGCCGCAGCAGGGTTATGCACAGGGCGGGAACCCCCAGCACCACGGGGGTTCCGGCCAGCAGCACCCTTATCCCGCGCCGCGCCCGGCCGCGCCGCCGTCCACCGACTATCCACAGTCCCGGCCACAGGGTCAGGGGTTCTCCTTCCCCTATCCCCAGGGCGAGGGCGACTATCCCCAGCGGGAGGAGAACGCGCAGCCGTACCGTCCGGCTCCGCCCGCGCCCGTGCCTCCTCCGGTGGAGCAGGACCAGGGCCAGGGGTACGGCGGGCGGGGCTATCCCCCGCAGCCGGCGTCGGCCCGCGCCGAGTCCGGCGCCTTCGACCGTCCGGCGCCCGTGCCCGCTCCCGCCCAGAACAGGTGGGACTCCCGCGGCGGCCGCACCCCGGGGGAGCCCGCGCGGCTGAACCCGAAGTACACCTTCGAGACCTTCGTCATCGGCTCCAGCAACCGCTTCGCGCACGCCGCCGCGGTCGCGGTGGCCGAGGCGCCGGCCAAGGCGTACAACCCGCTGTTCATCTACGGCGACTCCGGGCTGGGCAAGACCCACCTGCTGCACGCGATCGGCCACTACGCGCAGAGCCTCTACGACGGCGCGCGGGTGAGGTACGTCAGCTCGGAGGAGTTCACCAACGACTTCATCAACTCCATCCGCGACCACAAGGCCGACAACTTCCGCGGCCGCTACCGGGCCGTGGACATCCTGCTGGTGGACGACATCCAGTTCCTGGAGGGCAAGGAGCAGACGCAGGAGGAGTTCTTCCACACCTTCAACACCCTGCACAACGCCAACAAGCAGATCGTCATCTCCAGCGACCGGGCGCCCAAGCAGCTGATCACCCTGGAGGACCGGCTCCGCAACCGGTTCGAGTGGGGTCTGATCACCGACGTGCAGCCGCCGGAGCTGGAGACCCGCATCGCGATCCTGCGCAAGAAGGCGATCCAGGAGGGGCTGGCCGCCCCGCCCGAGGTGCTGGAGTACATCGCCAGCCGCATCTCCACCAACATCCGCGAGCTGGAGGGGGCGCTGATCCGGGTGACGGCGTTCGCCAGCCTCAACCGGCAGTCGGTGGACCTGCAGCTCACCGAGGTCGTGCTCAAGGATCTGATCACCGAGGACGCGGACTCCGAGATCACGATCGCCACGATCATGGCCTCGACCGCCACCTATTTCGGCCTGTCGATCGACGACCTGTGCGGCGGCTCGCGCTCGCGCGTCCTGGTGACCGCCCGGCAGATCGCGATGTACCTGTGCCGGGAGCTCACCGACATGTCGCTGCCGAAGATCGGCCAGCAGTTCGGCGGCCGGGACCACACCACGGTCATGCACGCCGACCGGAAGATCCGCTCGCTCATGGCGGAGCGGCGCTCGATCTACAACCAGGTCAACGAGCTCACCACGAGGATCAAGCAGCAGTCCCGCAATGGGTGAGCGGTTCCGCACAGATGATGCACAGCCTGTGGAAAACCTTGTGGATCAGTGCCCCGGCCAGGGACGACCTGGGCGATCGGGAAAATTCGGACGGGCGAACCGATGATGAGCCGTTCTCGCCTTCTTCCCTGCCTGGGGATAACTCTGGGGAGAACCTGGGGACAACTTGTTGACAACCCGTGGACAACGTGTGGACGCCCTGTGGGCAGAGTTTTCCCCAGGGACAAATCGGTCTCGTACCCGGTGGATAACCTGGGGAAACCTCGTGGATAACCATCGTTTACCGGTGGATGAAGACCCCCTCGCCTGGGGACGGCCTGTGGGTAAAGTTCGGTCGTCCACAGGCGGGCTGGTTTCCCACAGGCTTCGCCCACACCCCCGGTGGATGAAAAAACAGGGTGTGAGCTGCGAAAACGAGGTCCGTCCACAGTTTCCACACCCCCTACTGTGATGACCCCACTTATCTCTCAACAAGAAACTCAAGACCCATAGAGGGGTTCCGGGGCAGCGCAGGCGCGCGACAGTGAACACTTGAACCCCAAGGCACCGAGCGGACAGCGCTCGATACACAGGAGGCAGATCCACGTGATGTTCCGGGTCGACCGAGACGTGCTCGCAGAGGCGGTCGCATGGACGGCACGCAGCCTTCCGGCGCGTCCCTCCGTGCCGGTGCTGGCCGGCATGCGCCTCGAGGTCACGGAGGACGGTCAGCTGAAACTCTCCGGCTTCGACTACGAGGTCTCCGCCGAGGTGACCCTCGAGCTGCAGACGGGCGAGGCCGGAGTGGTCCTCGTCTCCGGCAGGCTCCTCGCCGAGATCACCCGCGCGCTCCCCGCACAGCCTGTGGATTTCGTGGTGGAGGGGGCCAAGGCCGTCGTCACCTGCGGCAGCGCCCGCTTCACCCTCCTCACCATGCCTGTGGAGGACTACCCCTCCCTGCCGGCCATGCCCCCGGCGGCCGGACGCGTCGGCAGCGACGTGTTCGCCTCCGCGGTCGGCCAGGTCGCGGTGGCGGCGGGCAAGGACGACACCCTGCCGATGCTGACCGGCGTGCGGGTGGAGATCGAGGGCGACACCGTCACCCTCGCCGCCACCGACCGCTACCGCCTGGCCGTGCGCGAGCTGAAGTGGCAGCCGGAGCAGGCCGACATCTCGGCGATCGCGATGATCCCCGGCAAGACCCTCGCCGACACCGCCAAGGCCCTGGGGTCCACCGGTGCGCAGGTCGAGATCGCGATGAGCTCCGTCGGCGGCACGGGGGAAGGCATGATCGGCTTCTCCAGCGCCGGGCGGCGCACCACCACCCGGCTGCTCGACCCGGAGTTCCCCAAGTACCGCTCGCTGCTGCCGACCGAGTTCTCCGCCCGCGCGGACCTGTCCACGGCCTCGTTCGTCGAGGCCGTCAAGCGCGTGGCGCTGGTCGCCGAGCGCAACACCCCCGTCCGGATGGCCTTCCGCGGCGGAGAGGTCGTGCTGGAGGCGGGCAGCGGCGACGAGGCGCAGGCGGTGGAGGTCCTGCCGGTGGACTTCGAGGGCGACGACATCAACATCGCCTTCAACCACCAGTTCCTGCTGGAGGGCCTGCACGCGATCGACTCCGACGTGGCCCGGCTGCAGATGACCACCTCCACCAAGCCCGCCATCCTCACCCCGGGCAAGCCTGTGGACGACGACGCGGCCACCGCCTACCGCTACCTGATCATGCCGATCCGCCTGTCCAGCTGACCCGGCGCCGCCCGCCGTACCCGCGCGGTCCGGCGCCGCCCGCGCGGTCGCGGTCCTTCCCGGGAAGAGCGCTCCGGTGCCCCCGGGAAGCCGTTCAGGGCTCCGCTGGAGCCCGTGGGGCGGGTGGGGCGGTGGAGGAGGGCGGCGGGGCCGTGGGGCGGTCAGGGAGCCGCTCAGCGTCGCGCGCCGTACGGGCCGCGGTGGCGGCCGCGGTTCCGGGACGACCCGGGCGAGCCGGTCCGGACCCGGGTGGATGATGAGATCCCGGGAAGAGGATGCTCGTAGGGCACAGCGGTACGGATGGTTTGGGCAAGCCTGAAGGGGACGGCACATGCAGATCGGCATGATCGGACTGGGCAAGATGGGCGGCAACATGGCCGAGCGGCTGCGCCGCGGCGGTCACGACGTCGTCGGTTACGACCGGGACCCCGGCGTCAGCGACGTCGGGAGCCTGCAGGAACTGGTGGACCGGCTGCAGGCGCCGCGCGCGGTGTGGGTCATGGTCCCGGCGGGTGCGCCGACCCAGGCGACGATCGAGGAGCTCGGCAAGCTGCTGTCGGCCGGGGACGTCGTCGTCGACGGCGGCAACTCGCACTACGTGGACGACCAGAAGCACGGCGCCGAGCTGGCGGCCCGCGGGATCGGCTTCGTCGACTGCGGCGTGAGCGGCGGCGTCTGGGGCCTGGAGAACGGCTACGCGCTGATGGTCGGCGGTTCCGAGGAGGACATCCAGCGGCTCCGGCCGGTCTTCGAGACCCTCAAGCCCGAGGGCGAGGACGGCTTCGTCCACGCGGGCCGGATCGGCGCCGGCCACTTCGCCAAGATGGTCCACAACGGCATCGAGTACGGCATGATGCAGGCCTTCGCCGAGGGCTGGGAGCTGCTGGAGGCCGCCGACATCGTGACGGACGTGCCGGGTGCCTTCAAGAGCTGGCGGCAGGGCACGGTCATCCGCTCCTGGCTGCTCGACCTGCTGGTCCGGGCGCTGGACGAGGACTCCGACCTGTCGGGCCTGCGCGGTTACGCCCAGGACTCCGGCGAGGGCCGGTGGACGGTCCAGGCGGCGGTGGACCACGCGGTCCCGCTGCCCGTCATCACCGCCGCGCTGTACGCGCGGTTCGCCTCCCGCCAGGACGACTCCCCCGCCATGAAGATGGTCGCGGCGCTGCGCAACCAGTTCGGCGGGCACGCCGTCACCGCCAAGGAGGGCGAGGTCGCCAAGGGCGCCGACGCCCCCGGCGCCGACGTCGTCCCCCCGGTCGAAGCCCAGGGCTGAGCCCTCCCCGGATCCACAGGCCGTGGACGGGCATGTGGACGGGTACGGCGCGGCGGTGGCGCCGCTCCGCATCCGTCCACAGCCTGTGGATCCGCGACCGCCGCGCCTCCCCCGGCCCGCCGCCTGCGCCGCCCATGCCCCTTCGGTACGGCCCGGCTCCCGCAGCCACCGCAGGAACGGGAAGGCACTAACGTAACGGCGTGCACGTAGCCCACCTCTCGCTGACCGACTTCCGGTCCTACGACGCCGTGGAACTCGCCCTGGAGCCGGGCGCCACGGCCTTCGTGGGGCCGAACGGGCAGGGCAAGACCAACCTGGTCGAGGCGCTGGGTTATGTGGCCACGCAGTCGAGCCACCGGGTCGCCACCGACGGGCCGCTGGTCCGGCAGGGGGCGGCGCGGGCCGTCGTGCGGTCGGTGGTCGTGCGCGACGACCGGCGGGCGCTGGTCGAGCTGGAGATCAACCCCGGCAGGGCCAACCGGGCCAGGCTGAACCGCTCCCCCGTCTCCCGCCCGCGCGACGTCATCGGGCTGCTGCGCACGGTGCTGTTCGCCCCGGAGGACCTGGCCCTGGTCAAGGGCGACCCCGCCGAACGCCGCCGGTTCCTGGACGACCTGCTGGTGGCCAGGGCCCCCAGGTTCGCCGGGGTCCGCGCCGACTACGACCGGGTGCTCAAGCAGCGCGGAGCCCTGCTGCGCACCGCCGCTCAGGCCAGGCGCGGCGGGCGGAGCTCCGCGCGGAGCGGCCGGCGGGCCGAGAGCGAGGCCGCGTTCGCGGCGGCCGGGGCCGGTGACGTGCTGAGCACGCTGGAGGTCTGGAACGCCCACCTGGCCAGGCACGGCGCCGAGCTGCTGGCGGCGCGGCTGGAGCTGGTCGAGGCGCTGCGCCCGCTGGCGGCCGCCGCCTACGCCTCGCTGGCACCCGGTTCCGCGCCGGTGGATCTGGCGTACCGCAGCAGCGTGTCCACAGGATCCGCAGGATCCGCCGCGGGGGCTGTGGACGATGGGGGCACTGCGCCCACAGGAACCGCAGGGGCTGTGGATTCTGTGGACGCCGGGGGCGCTGCGCCCACAGGGGCTGCAGGGTCTGCGACGTCTGCAGGGTCTGCAGGGTCTGCGACGTCTGCGGGCGCGGACACGCCCGACCGGGCCGTGCTGGAGGAGGCGCTCCGGGCCGGGTTGCTGGAGGTCCGCAGCGCCGAGCTGGAGCGCGGGGTCACCCTCGTCGGCCCGCACCGCGACGACGTCTTCCTCGGCCTGGGGGAGCTGCCCGCGCGCGGCTACGCCAGCCACGGCGAGTCCTGGTCGTTCGCCCTGGCCCTCCGGCTGGCCGCCTACGAGCTGCTCCGGGCCGACGGCGGCGACCCGGTGCTGATCCTCGACGACGTCTTCGCCGAGCTGGACGCGCAGCGCCGCCGCCGGCTGGCCGAGCTCGTCGCCCCCGCCGAGCAGGTGCTGATCACCGCCGCGGTCCCCGACGACGTGCCCGCGGAGCTGGCCGGGGCCCGGTTCGACGTGGCGGAGGGGATGGTGACCCGTGTCCGCTGAGCAGGCACCGGAGCCCGGGACGGGACCGGCCGGAGACGGAGGAGCCTCCCCGCCGGGTTCCGGTTCCGCGCCGGGGACCGTACCCGGTCCCGCCGGGGGCGCCGCCAAGAGCGCGACCGCCAGGGGCGCGGCGCTGGCCAGGGAGAAACTGGCCCAGGCGAAGGCCGACGCGGCCAAGCGCGGGCAGCTGCCGCGCGAGCCCCGGCGAAAGGCCGCGGGGCCGCGCCGGGCGTCGGGGGACCCGCAGCTCTTCGGGCAGGCCATCAGCGACCTGCTCGCCGACCGGGGCTGGAAGGAGCCGGTGGCGGTCGGCGGGGTCTTCGGGCGCTGGCACGAGATCGTCGGCCCGGAGGTGGCCGCGCACACCACTCCGACGAGCTTCGCCGACGGCGAGGTCGTGGTCGTCGCGGAGTCCACCGTCTGGGCCTCGGCGGTACGGCTGCTGGCAGGGCAGGTGGTCAGGCGGCTGAACGAGGAGCTCGGCGACGGGACCGTACGGCGCATCAACGTGCAGGGGCCGCAGAACGGCCCGCCGCGCAGCGGGAGACTGCGGGTGACCGGGAGCCGGGGACCGGGCGACACCTACGGGTGACCACCGGCGGAGACCTGGCGGCGGAGACCTGGCGGCGCCTGCGGGTGACCTTCGACGAAGACCTGACGGCAGCTGCGGGGGACCGGGAGCCGGGGCCGCGCGACATCTGCGGGCGGATGCCGACGGTCCCCGCGGCCGGGTTTCGGCCGGGATCCGCCGGGGTTCCCACGCCGACCGGTTCTTCCGGCCCCGTCGCCGCCGGCGCCGCGCGGGGACCGACCGGAGCCCCGAAACAGGCGCCCATCCCCTGTTCGGCCGGGCTCAAACGGATCAGCGGCCCTCTGGCGCGACGACTCCCGCCCCGGTAGGGGGATGCTTGAAACGATGATCGACTCGTCTGGGAGGCTTTCAGGGCCCGTCAATGCCGCATGATGTGTTCCGAGCCGCTAGAATGAAGCAGGATTCCGGACACGTCCGTTTGCGTGTCACCCCGGCCTGAAAGCCGACTCCCTCGGGTGAGCGCATCGGGGCATTCACGACGGTGACGGGCACGGTGGGGCTGAGTGTGCCCGCGCCGCGTGTCCTCGGCAGGAGGATTTCACACTTGTCCTACGACGCTAGCTCAATCACCGTTCTCGAAGGGCTCGAGGCCGTCCGCAAACGCCCGGGCATGTACATCGGATCGACCGGGGAGCGCGGCCTCCACCACCTCGTCTACGAGGTGGTGGACAACTCCGTCGACGAGGCCCTGGCCGGGCACGCCGACCGGATCGAGGTCACGCTCCTGGCCGACAACGGCGTCAGGGTCGTCGACAACGGCCGCGGCATCCCCGTCGGCCTGCACCCCGTCGAGAAGCGCCCCGCGGTCGAGGTCGTGCTGACCGTGCTGCACGCGGGCGGCAAGTTCGACAGCAAGTCCTACGCGGTCTCCGGCGGCTTGCACGGCGTCGGCGTCTCCGTGGTGAACGCCCTGTCCCACCGGCTGGAGGTGGAGATCCGCCGAGACGGCCACTACTGGCGGCAGAGCTACGCCGACACCCGGCCCACCGGCCCGCTGGTCAAGGGCGAGGAGACGGCCGAGACCGGCACCTCGATCACCTTCTGGGCCGACGACACCATCTTCGAGACCACCACGTGGAACTTCGAGACGCTCTCGCGCCGCTTCCAGGAGATGGCCTTCCTCAACAAGGGCCTGACGATCTCCCTGCGGGACGAGCGGCCCGACCACATCATCGAGGAAGAGCCGACCGAGGTCGTCTACCACTACGAGGGCGGCCTGTCCGACTTCGTCAGGCACCTCAACGCCAAGAAGGAGCCCGCCCACGTCTCGGTGATCGACTTCGAGGAGCAGGGCGACGGCATCTCGGTCGAGATCGCCATGCAGTGGAACAACTCCTACAGCGAGTCGGTCTACACCTTCGCCAACACGATCAACACGGCCGAGGGCGGCACCCACGAGGAGGGCTTCCGCGCCGCGCTGACGTCGATCGTCAACCGCTACGCGCGCGAGCAGAAGTTCCTCAAGGAGGGCAAGGACGACAACCTGTCCGGTGAGGACATCCGCGAGGGGCTCACCGCGATCATCTCGGTGAAGCTGGCCGACCCGCAGTTCGAGGGCCAGACCAAGACCAAGCTGGGCAACACCGAGGCCAAGTCGTTCGTCCAGAAGGCCTGCAACGACCACCTGCGCGACTGGTTCGAGCGCAACCCCGGCGAGGCCAAGGACGTCATCAACAAGTCCCTGCAGGCCGCTCGCGCCCGCATCGCGGCCCGCCAGGCCCGCGACCTGACCCGGCGCAAGTCGCTGCTGGAGTCCGGTTCCGGCCTGCCCGGGAAGCTGGCCGACTGCCAGTGGAGCGACCCGGAGAAGTGCGAGCTGTTCATCGTCGAGGGCGACTCGGCGGGCGGCTCCGCCAAGGGCGGCCGCGACTCCAAGTTCCAGGCCATCCTGCCCATCCGCGGCAAGATCCTGAACGTGGAGAAGGCCCGCATCGACAAGGTGCTCAAGAACACCGAGGTCCAGGCGCTGATCACCGCGATGGGCACCGGGGTGCACGACGAGTTCGACATCGCCAAGCTCCGCTACCACAAGCTCATCCTGATGGCCGACGCCGACGTCGACGGTCAGCACATCAACACGCTCCTGCTCACGCTGCTGTTCCGCTTCATGCGGCCGCTGATCGAGGCCGGCCACGTCTACCTCTCCCAGCCGCCGCTCTACAAGATCAAGTGGGACCGCCGGGGCGAGGACGCCTCCTACGCCTACTCCGACCAGGAGCGGGACGCGATCATCAGCGACGGCATCGCCCGCGGCAAGCGCGACCCGCGCGCGCACGACGGCATCCAGCGCTTCAAGGGCCTGGGCGAGATGAACGCCTCCCAGCTCTGGGAGACCACGATGAACCCCGAGACGCGGCTCCTGCGCCAGGTCACCCTGGACGACGCGGCCCAGGCCGACGAGCTGTTCAGCGTCCTCATGGGAGAGGACGTCGAGGCCCGCCGCTCCTTCATCATCAGGAACGCGCGGGACGTGCGCTTCCTCGATGTGTAGCGGCAGCCGTACCGACCCTCTCCGACTCCCGAAAAGGATCCATCACCCGTGACGGATGTGAACATCCCGCCCGCGCCCGCCGAACGCATCGAGCCGGTCGACATCCAGTCGGAGATGCAGCGCAGCTACATGGACTACGCGATGTCCGTCATCGTGTCCCGCGCGCTGCCCGACGTCCGCGACGGCCTCAAGCCGGTCCACCGCCGCGTGCTCTACGCGATGTACGACGGCGGCTACCGGCCCGACCGCGGCTACTTCAAGTGCTCCCGCGTCGTCGGCGACGTGATGGGCTCCTACCACCCGCACGGCGACTCCTCGATCTACGGGACCGTCGTACGGCTGGCGCAGCCCTGGGCGCTGCGCTACACCCTGGTCGACGGCCAGGGCAACTTCGGATCGCCGGGCAACGACATGCCGGCCGCCATGCGGTACACCGAGTGCAAGCTCGCGCCGATCGCCATGGAGATGATCCGTGACATCGACAAGGACACCGTTGACTTCCAGCCCAACTACGACGGGCGCTCGCAGGAGCCGCTGGTCCTGCCGTCGCGGTTCCCGAACCTGCTGGTCAACGGGTCGGCCGGCATCGCGGTCGGCATGGCGACCAACATCCCGCCGCACAACCTGCGCGAGGTGGCCGAGGGCGTCAAGTGGGCCCTGCAGCACCCCGAGGCGGACGACGAGGAGCTGCTCGAGGCGCTGATCGAGCGGGTCAAGGGGCCCGACTTCCCGACCGGCGCGCTCATCGTCGGCCGCCGCGGCATCGACGACGCCTACCGGACCGGCCGCGGTTCGATCACCATGCGGGCGATCGTGGAGGTCGAGGAGGACGCCAAGGGCCGCCAGTGCCTGGTCATCACCGAGCTGCCCTACATGGTCAACCCGGACAACCTGGCGCTGTCGATCGCCGAGTCGGTGAAGGACGGCCGGATCAGCGGCATCGCCGACGTCCGCGACGAGAGCTCCTCCCGGGTCGGCCAGCGCCTGGTGATCGTGCTCAAGCGCGACGCGGTCGCCAAGGTCGTGCTGAACAACCTCTACAAGCACACCCAGCTGCAGACCACCTTCGGCGCCAACATGCTGGCCCTGGTGGACGGGGTGCCGCGTACGCTCCGGCTCGACCAGTTCGTCCGCCACTACATCGACCACCAGATCGAGGTCGTCGTCCGCCGGACGCGCTACCTGCTGCGCAAGGCCGAGGAGCGGGCCCACATCCTGAGCGCGCTGCTCAAGGCGCTCGACCGGATGGACGAGGTCATCGCGCTGATCCGCCGGTCGCCCTCGGCGGCCGAGGCGCAGGGCGGCCTGATGGCGCTGCTGGAGATCGACCAGATCCAGGCGCAGGCCATCCTGGACATGCAGCTGCGCAAGCTGGCCGCCCTGGAGCGGCAGCAGATCATCGACGAGTACGACTCGCTGATGGCGCAGATCACCGACTACCAGGCCATCCTCGCCTCGCCCGAGCGGCAGCGCACGATCGTCTTCGACGAGATCTCCGAGATCACCGCGAAGTACGGCGACGAGCGCAAGACGGAGATCATCGCCTACGAGGCGGACATGTCGATCGAGGACCTCCTCGCCGAGGAGGACATGGTCGTCACGATCACCCGGGGCGGCTACGCCAAGCGCACCAACACCGACCTCTACCGGGCGCAGAAGCGCGGCGGCAAGGGCGTGCGCGGCGCGCAGCTCCGCCAGGACGACATCGTCGACCACTTCTTCGTCACCACGACGCACCACTGGCTGCTGTTCTTCACGAACAAGGGCCGCGTCTACCGGGTCAAGGCGTACGAACTGCCCGACGCCGGCCGGGACGCCCGCGGCCAGCACCTGGCGAACCTGCTGGCCATGCAGCCGGACGAGATCGTCATGGAGGTCCTGGCGATGCGCGACTACAACGTCGCGCCGTACCTCGTGCTGGCCACCCGGAGCGGTCTGGTGAAGAAGACACGCCTGGCCGAATACGACTCGCCGCGCACCGGTGGCCTCATCGCCATCAATCTGCGCGAAGATGACGAGGTGATCGCAGCGCGGCTGGTGTCGGAGGAGGACGACCTCCTGCTGGTCTCCCGCAACGCCCAGTCCATCCGCTTCACCGCCTCCGACGAGGCGCTGAGGCCGATGGGGCGGGCGACCAGCGGCGTGATCGGCATGCGCTTCCTCGAGGGCGACGAACTGCTCGCGATGAACCGGATCGCCGACGGCGACGACGTGCTGGTCGCCACCGAGGGCGGCTACGCCAAGCGCACTCCGGCGGATCAGTACCCTGTGCAGGGACGAGGCGGCAAGGGCGTGCTGACCGCGAAGATCGTCAGCGCCCGTGGCAGGCTTGTCGGCGCGGTGATGGTGCGGGCCGAGGACGAGGTCTTCGCGATCACGTCGGCCGGCGGGGTCATCCGTACCAGCGCCGGGGAGATCAAGCAGTCGGGCCGCCAGACCATGGGGGTGCGGCTGATGAACCTCAGCGAGGGGGACAGCGTCGTGGCTCTCGCCCGCAACGCCGAGGCGCTGGAGAGCGCCGAGGCGTTGGAGACCGAGGAAAACGGGGAAGGGGAGTAGCCGGTGAGCGCTCAGGCCAGTTCGGGTCCGCGGCCGTCCTCGCCCTCCCGACCGAAACGCGAGCAGGTGACGGAGAAGATGGACAAGGCCACTGAAGCGGATGTCGTGGAGGTGGTCGAGTCACCGGCCGACGGCGGTGCCTCCGCGCCGGAGACCGATGGTTCGGCGACCGACGAGACCACCAAGGGCGGGTCCGGCATGAAGAAGGCGAACGACGACGAGAAGCCGGCCGACTCCACGGTGCGAATCCGCCCGGCCTCCGCCGAGGCCGGTCCGTCCTGGTCGCCCGGGGCCCCGGCGTCTCCGTCGCCCCAGACGGCCCCGCCGCGGAACCCGGCTGCCCCGGCGCCCAACGGCCCGGCCGCCGGTCCGGGGTCTCCGGCCGGTACGGTCCCCGGCCCGAGCGCGGCTCCCCGGGCGGGCAACGCCGCCCCCTCGCTGAGCACGGCGAGCGCGGTCGACGGCAAGGCTCCGGGCTCCTCCTCGCCGCTGCGGATGGACAACAGGAAGTCCTCGGACTCCTCCGCGCCCAGGACGCCCCGCAAGGCGCACCTGGTCCTGCGCAGGATCGAGCCGTGGTCGGCCATGAAGTTCAGCTTCGTGGTCTCCCTGGTCTGCTTCGTGGTGCTGTTCGTCGCGGTCGCGGTGCTGTACATGGTGCTGAACGCGCTCGGCGTCTTCGACTCGATCATCCAGATCGTGAACCAGTTCACCGTCCCGGACGGCAAGGCCTCCGAGACCAGCTTCGACATCGCCCCCTGGTTCGAGCCGGTCCGGATCCTCGGCTACACCGCCCTGATCGGCGCGGTGAACGTGGTGCTCATCACCGCCCTGTCCACCCTGGGCGCGGTCATCTACAACGTCGCCTCCGACCTGGTGGGCGGCGTCGAGGTGACCTTCAGCGAGGCCGAGTGACCGCTCGCGCCACGTCCCCGGACCGGATCCGGGGACGTGGCGCGAGCAGGTCCCGGAACACGGTAAGCTTTTCCCTGTTCGAGCGGCCGGATTCGCCTTCCCCCCGGGGATGCGATACGGTTTCCGCACGACGAGGGGCTATAGCTCAGACGGTTAGAGCGCTTCCCTGATAAGGAAGAGGTCCCAGGTTCAAGTCCTGGTAGCCCCACCCATTTCATCGGCCATTCCCCGCAGCGGGGAGTGGCCTTTTCGATTTGTGTCGTGTCCGCGGAAATCGCGGGCGACGCGCTCGGTCTGTCATGGCCGTCTGGGACGCTGAGCCGTGACGACCTCGATCACTGCGACACCACTGCGACGGGAAACGGACATGGGATTCGTGGGCGGGATCTGGCGTGTGCTGCGCGGGCGGGAACTCGTCGGGGAGATCCTCATCGAGGACGCCGACTTCCCGTGGCTGTCCGGGCACTTCACGCCCGGGCCGGCGTTCGCCGAGGTGAAGCCGCTGTTCGATCGCGATCTCGAACTGATGGAGGAGCAGAGGTGGGACGAGTGGGAGGAGGTCTACGAAGAGATCCGGAAGGCCGTCTCCATGGTGGCGCCGTCGGGTCCCGTCGCGGAGTTCCTCCTGCACGTCGAGGAGGACCGGGCATGGTTCCGCTGGAGTGACGAGCCGTTCGACGAGAACCGCGGACGCTGACCGCCACCACAGGCGGACCGTCGTGCCGCCCCCGGGATTCGAACCCGGAACCTCCGCGACCTGAGCGCGGCGCCTCTGCCATTTGGGCCAGGGCGGCGAGCTGCGCGTCCGATCCGGCTGGCGTAGGCCGGGCCGGACGCGGGTGGGCCGTGGACCGGGCGGGGGTCGCCAATCCCGCCGCCGAGTACCCGGCCCGGCGCCCTCTCCTAATCAGTTCTGGGAGTAAGCCATCCGGCAGACTCCTGGTGGTAGCCGCCGGCAGGTGAGCACTTTCTTCTCCTGGACCTTGAGTCCTGATGAAAGACCGTGCCCCTGCCGGTCGGCCGGGAGAGTTGATCGCTGATGGGATGTCGTGCCCGCCCGCCTGGATGTGAGCACTGCTTGATTAGGTCGCTGATGGTTCTCCCGCGGGCTGCTGAAGGTGATCGGCATCGAGAGCGGGAGGACCGTTGCGACTGTTCGTGGGAGACGACTGGGCCGAAGATCATCACGATGTGGAGGTGATGGACGCCTCCGGCCGACGCCTGGCCAAGGCCCGCCTGCCCGAGGGCGTGGCCGGGATGGCCCGGCTGCACGCGATCGTCGGTGAGCTGGCCGGAGACGACGCCGACGAGACCGAGGTGCTGGTCGGGATCGAGACCGACCGCGGCCCGTGGGTGCGGGCGCTGGTCGCCGCCGGATACACCGTGCTGGCGGTCAACCCGCTGCAGGCCGCCCGCTTCCGCGACCGGCTCGGCGTCTCCGGAGCCAAGAGCGACGCCGGCGACGCGCACGTGCTGGCCGACATGGCCCGTACCCACTCCCACGAGCTGCGTCCCGTGGCCGGGGACAGCCCGCAGGCCGAGGCCGTCAAGGTCGTGACCCGCACCCACAAGACGCTGATCTGGGAACGCACCCGGCACACCCAGCGGCTGCGGCACGCGTTGCGCGACTACTTCCCCGCCGCGCTGACCGCGTTCGAGGACCTGGACGCCGCCGATGCGCTGGAGCTGCTGGCCAAGGCACCCACCCCGGCCCAGGCCGCCCGGCTGACGATCGGGCAGATCAGCGCCGCGCTCAAGCGGGCCCGCCGCAAGAACGTCGCCGACAAGGCCGCCGCGCTCCAGGCCGCGCCGCGCGCCGAGCACCTGGGCCAGCCCGAGGTCGTGACCGCCGCCTACGCCGCCTCCGTCCAGGCGTTGATCGCCGTCCTGGGCGTGCTCAACGCCCAGATCAAGACGCTGCAAGGGCAGGTGGAGGAGCATTTTGGCCAGCACCCGGCCGCTGAGATCGTCCTGTCCCAGCCCGGGCTGGGGCCGGTCCTGGGCGCCCGGGTGCTCGCAGAGTTCGGCGACGATCCCACCCGCTATGCCAACGCCAAGGCCCGTAAGAACTACGCCGGGACCTCCCCGATCACCCGCGCGTCCGGCAAGAAGAAGGTCGCCCTGGCCCGGTTCGTGTACAACGACCGGCTCATCGACGCCCTGCTCACCCAGGCGTTCAGCACCCTGAGATTCTCGCCCGGCGCACGCGCCTACTACGACCGGCAGCGGGCCCGCGGCTGCGGCCGCAACGCCGCCCTGCGCCAGCTCGCCAACCGCCTCGTCGGTATCCTGCACGGCTGCCTCAAGACCGGCACGCTCTACGACGAAGCGACCGCTTGGTCGCATCACGCCGAATCGCTTGCAGCTTGACATCTACGCTCCTGGGATGTCTTTCACGGTTCGCACCGTTAATCCCATTTGTCCTTTATGTCACTTTCTTCCCTCTGGTGGCACCGGTCGAAACCGCCCCGGACCGGCACACCCCGGACGCCTTGCTCCTGCGACCACCTCACCGCCGCAGCCGTCCCGCGGGCAGCCGGGCCCGCCCGGTGAAGGGCGGCGGCATCCGCCTCGGGTGGCCGCGGATCCGGCCCGGATGCGAGGCTCCCGTTATGACCGACGGGCGACGGCGCTCTTTGAGCACCCACATGCGGCTGGACGACCTGCTGTCGGAGCTGCAGGTGCGGCTGGAGGCGGTCCTGGCCACCCGCGACCGGGTGCACGCCCTGCTGGAGGCCGTCGTCTCGGTCGGCAGCGACCTGGACCTGGAGACCGTGCTGCACCGCATCGTCGCCACCGCCGCCACCCTGGTCGACGCCGGTTACGGCGCGCTCGGCGTGATCGGCGAGGAGCGCACCCTGGTGCAGTTCGTCCCCGTGGGCCTCGCCGCGGGCGTGGCCATCGAGAACGCCCGCCTGTACGAGGACACGCGGCGGCGCGAGACCTGGCTGCAGGCGTCGGCGGAGATCACCACCAGCCTGCTGTCGGGCGCCGAGCCCTCCGACGTCCTGGCCCGCCTGGCCCGGCGCGCGGGCGATGGCCGACGCCGACGTCGCGGCCGTCCTGCTGCCGACGACGCCCGCCAGGACCTGCAGGTGGTGCTCGCCGACGGCGAGGCCGCCGACTCCCTGACCGGCCGCCGCGTGCCCGTCGCCGGCTCCCTGGCCGGCGCCGCCCTGCTCGGTGGCGAACCAGTCAGGCTCAACGAGCCCGCCGAGACCGACCTGCTGACCCTGACCGCCGAGCACCTGGCGGTGGGGCCGGTGGCCGCCGTGCCGCTGGGCGCGGCCGGCGGCGCGCGCGGCGTGCTGGGGGGCAGACAAGATAAGCGTCAAAGGGGCACGCCGCAGGTCAGAGGCCATTTCAGTACCTGAGGTGTGACTGTCTGAACTGGTTTGGTTGCGGTTCGGTGAACTGGCGGGTATGCCCTGATCATCTACCGCTACGGTGTGCGCGTCCTGCATGCGTTCAGCTGGAAAGGGCTCGCGTGACCTCGATCGAGCGGACCGCCTACCCGCAGTTCAAGCGCCTGACCCCGGCGCGGGTGCTGCATGTGTTCTTCACTCCGACGGCCGAGGAGATCGCCTGGGCCCGCGAGCGGACCGGCGGTCCGGAGCCGTTGTTCGCCGTGGTGCTGGCGTTGAAGTGCTTCCAGAAGATGGCGCGTTTCCCCTCTCGGCAGGAGATCCCGGAGGTGGTCGTCGACCATGTGCGCCGTTGCCTGGGCTTGAGAGGGCGGTTCGCGAGTTGATGCCCGTGATGTCACAGTGTGGTTAGGTGGATATTTAGCGTTACCACTGGGTGGTGGGCTCGGACATGCTGAAATGACCGGGTGAGCGAGCGCAAGCCGTACCCCAGCGACCTCTCCGACGAGCAGTGGGCGCTGATCGAGCCGGTGCTCACCGCGTGGAAGGCCGCGCACCCGTCGGTCAGCGGCCACCAGGGCACCTACACGATGCGCGAGATCATCAACGCGATCCTGTACCAGGGCCGGACCGGCGTCCAATGGGAGTACCTGCCCCACGACCTGCCGCCCAAGAGCGCGACGTACTACCACTTCGCCAAGTGGCGCGACGACGGCACCGCCCAAGTGATCCACGACCTGCTGCGCTGGTATCTGCGGGAGAGCAAAGGACGAAAGGCCGATCCGAGCCTGGTCGTGCTGGACACCCAGAGCGTGCACGCCTCGGCCGGCGTCCCCGCCGCCACGACCGGAAAAGACGCGGCCAAGAAGGTCCCGGGACGCAAACGCGGCCTGGCCACCGACACGCTCGGGCTGGTCATCGCGGCGGTGGTGCTCGCCGCCTCCGCACACGACAACACCGCGGGAACGGCGCTGCTGGACCGCATCACCGCGCAGACCGGCGGCACCGTGACCACGGCCCTGGCCGACCAGGGCTTCAAGAACACGGTCGTCGCCCACGGCGCCGCCTTGGGGATCGACGTTCAGATCGTCGAGCGCAACCGGGCCGACACGGGATTCGTCCCCCAGCACAAACGCTGGATCGTCGAGCAGACCTACGGCACCTTGATGCTGCACCGGCGCCTGGTGCGCGACTACGAGCACCTGCCGGCCACCTCCGAGTCGCGGGTGTACTGGGCGATGACGGATGTGATGTCCCGTCGCCTGACCCGGGCGCCCGCGCCGTCGTGGCGGTCGACGTGAGCGGGCTCCATGCGCTCCCACCCGATCCCGGCACGTGGCTGCTGGACAGGATCGACGCTCGTGAGCAGGCGTTGACGCATCGGATCGAGCAGCTCCAGGCGCAGATCGACGCGCTGAACGCCCATCTGGGCGAGCTCGGTGAGGCGGTCGAGCATCTGCGGATCACCCGAAAGACCTTGCTCTCGCTCACCGGCGATGATGATCACGATGCGGAACCGCCGGCACCGGTTCCCGTGCTGCCGGACCACCCTGCCTACCAGCAGATCATGACCGTCTTCGCCGATGTCGACCGGCCTCTGCGCGCCCGCGACCTGTGCCAGGCCCTGGACCTGCCCATCGTGGCCAAGAACACCGAGAACATCCGTTCCAAGCTCAAGCGCCTGGTCAGCCGCGGCATTCTCATCGAGATCGAGCCGGGCTTGTTCACTCGGCCACGCTCGTAGCCCGGCGACGAGCCTCCGACCAGCTCGCCTTGCCCAACCCCAGCGGCGAAGGGGACATCAGCTCGCGAACCGCCCTCTGAAGCTGTATACCAACCCACCCGACGACATCGCCGCCGCCTACGTCGAGGATCTCTGAGCAGCCACGGCCGGACCTTCCGTCATGCCTATCGGAGCCCCGTCGTGCCCCTTTGACGCTTATCTTGTCTGCCCCCCTGCTGAAGCTGGGCAAGCGCGTGGGCCGCCTGCCGTTCAGCCACGCCGACGTGCGCACCCTGCACGCCTTCGCCGGGCAGGCGGCCCTGGCCCTGGAACTGGCCGAGGCGCGCAGGGACGCCGAGCGGCTGGGCGGCTCCTTCCACGCGGCGGCCCGGCCGCAGGGCGGGACCCACCTGGAGTGGAGCGTGCCGCTCACCTGACCGGCGACCCCGTCCTGCCGTCCTGCCCGCCGCCGGTCGCGCGCCCTCGAGACCCGCCGGACCACCGGGGAAACGGCCGACCGGCACGGCGTTCCTCGACGCCGTACCGGTCGGAGCCCGAGCCGCCGGCCCCGCACGGCCGGCGGGTGCGTCAGCGCGACGGCTCCCAGCCGCGCCGGGGGGCACGGGAACCCGTCGGCTGCTCGTCGCGGCTGCGGTAGACCACATACGGCCGGGTCAGGTAGCCCACCGGCGCGGTCAGCATGTGCACCAGCCGGGTGAACGGCCAGACGGCGAACAGCAGCAGCGCGCTGAGCGCATGCAACTGGAACAGCGGCGGCGCACCGGCCATCAGCGCCGGATCCGGCTGGAAGTAGAAGATCGACCGGAACCACGGCGAGATGGTCGTGCGGTAGTCGTAGCCGCCGCCGACGATGTTGGCCATCACCGTGGCGGCCAGGCCCAGCACGATCGTGACGGCCAGCACCGCGTACATCAGCTTGTCGTTGCGGGTCGTGGCGGTGAACACCGGGCCGACGGTGCGGCGCCGGTAGATCAGGATCGCCAGGCCGCCGAGGGTGGCCACCCCCGCGATCGTGCCCAGCACGACCGCGACGACGTGGTAGGCGTGCTCGCTGACGCCCGCCGCCTCGGTCCAGCTCTTGGGGATCACCAGCCCGCCGATGTGGCCGAGCAGCACCACCAGGATGCCGAAGTGGAACAGCGGACTGCCGATGCGCAGCAGCCTGGATTCGTACATCTGCGACGAGCGGGTGGTCCAGCCGAACTTGTCGTAGCGGTAGCGCCACACGTGCCCCAGCACGAACACCGTCAGCGCCACGTACGGCGCCACCACCCACAGCACCACGTCCAGTGCGTTCACCTGCTCGCCTCCATCACCGCATACGGTTCCAGTCCCACTTCCTCGGCCGGCGGGCCCTGGGAGGCCAGCCGCAGCGCGGCCTCCTTCTCCCGCGGGCTCGCCGGGCCGAGCGTGGCCAGCACCGCCGCCACCACCTCGGCGTACGGCGAGCGCTCGGCCTCCAGCGCCGTGCGCAGCAGCTCCACCCCCGCCCGGTTCTCCTGCAGCAGCCGCCTGGCCTCCCGCACGGCGCCGCGCGCCGACAACTCGCACACCACTGCCAGGTGGTCGGGCAGCTCGCCGTCGGCGAGCTCGAAGCCCGCGCTGCGGAAGGCGTGCTTGAAACGCAGCAGCGCCGCGCCGCGCTTGCGGGTGTCACCGTAGGCGTAGTAGGTCAGGTACGGGCAGCAGCGCCGTTTCAGGTCGAACGTCGCCACGTAGTGGGCGGCCAGCTCGACCCGGCCGGCCGCCTCGGCGTGCGCCAGGAAACCGGCCAGCCTGCTGCGGACCTCCCCGGCCGGCAGCCCCTCCACCGCCTCGGCCAGTACCCCGCGCGCCTCGTACAGCCGCTCGTCGGGGTAGCCGAGCAGCACCGAGGCCACCATGTGGGCGGTGCGCAGCGCACCCTCCTGCAGCACCGTCACGACTCCTCCTTCTTGCCGTTCTTGGGGAACAGCCCGTCCGGGGTGCCCTTGCCGTCCCAGTTGAGGAGGTTGACCCGGCCGCGCAGCTCGTTCGCCTCGTCCAGGTCGTCGCCGCGCTGGCGCTCCTTGAGCGCGTGGAAGTTCTCCACCGCGATCGGGGCGGGCATGCCGGAGGCCTCCCCGAACGGGCCGTTCATGCCGGGGCCGCCCTCGTAGTCGAGGCTGCAGCCGCTGCCCAGCGCCAGCTCCTCCAGCTGCGCGCCCTGCTCGGCGTGGGCCTTGGGGATGACGTAGCGCTCGTTGTAGGCGGCGATGGCCAGCAGCCGGTGCATGTCCCGGATGCCCTGGCCGGTCATGCCGACCGCGGCCGCGATCGACTCGTCGGGCTCCTGGCCGAGGTTGAGGCGGCGCATGTAGGAGCGCATCGCGGCCAGGCGGCGCAGCACCGCCCGGACCGGCTCCGGATCCCCGGCGGTGAACAGCTCCGCCAGGTAGCCGATGGGGATGCGCAGCGCGTCGATCGCCCCGAACAGGTTCCCGGCGTCCTCCCCGTCGTGACCGGTGCCGGACAAGACGTCCACCACCGGCGACAGCGGCGGGATGTACCAGACCATCGGCATCGTCCGGTACTCCGGGTGCAGCGGCAGCGCCACCCCGAACTCGAAGATCAGCTTGTGGATGGGCGAGTTGCGCGCCGCCTCCAGCCAGTCCTCCGGGATGCCCTCGGCGCGGGCCGCGGCGATCACCTGCGGGTCGTGCGGGTCGAGCATGACGCCCTTCTGCGCCTCGTACAGCTCCTTCTCGTCGGCGACCGAGGCCGCCTCGGTCACCCGGTCGGCGTCGTACAGGATGATCCCGATGTAGCGCAGCCGGCCCACGCACGTCTCCGAGCAGACCGTGGGCAGGCCCACCTCCACCCGCGGGAAGCAGAACGTGCACTTCTCCGCCTTGCCGGTGCGGTGGTTGAAGTACACCTTCTTGTACGGGCAGCCCGTCACGCACATCCGCCAGCCGCGGCAGCGGTCCTGGTCGACCAGGACGATGCCGTCCTCGGAGCGCTTGTAGATCGCCCCCGACGGGCACGAGGAGGCGCACGAGGGGTTGAGGCAGTGCTCGCAGATACGCGGCAGGTAGAACATGAACGCGTTCTCGAAGTCGAGCTTGACCTGGTCGGAGACCTTGCGCAGCACCGGGTCGGCCGGCGCCAGCTCCGGCCCGCCGGCCAGGTTGTCGTCCCAGTTCGCACTCCAGCTGATCTTCGTGGGCTCGCCGGTGATCAGCGAGCGCGGCCGCGCCACCGGCGTGTCGGCCTGCATCGGCGCGGAGAACAGCCGGTCGTAGTCGTAGGTCCAGGGCTCGTAGTAGTCCTGGATCGACGGCATCAGCGGATTGGCGAAGATCGAGAACAGCTTCTTCAGCCGCCCGCCGGCCTTCAGCTTGAGCCGGCCGCGGGAGTTGAGCTCCCAGCCGCCCTTCCACTTGTCCTGGTCCTGGTAGGTGCGCGGGTAGCCCTGCCCGGGACGGGTCTCGACGTTGTTGAACCACACGTACTCGGTGCCGGCCCGGTTGGTCCACGCCTGCTTGCAGGTGACCGAACAGGTATGGCAGCCGATGCACTTGTCCAGGTTCATCACCATGGACAGCTGCGCCATGACGCGCATCAGTAATCGACCTCCTGGTTGCGGCGGCGGATCACGGTGACCTCGTCACGCTGGTTACCGGTCGGCCCGAGGTAGTTGAACGCGAACGACAGCTGCGCGTAGCCGCCGATCAGATGCGTAGGCTTGATCATCAGACGGGTCAGGGAGTTGTGGATGCCGCCGCGCTTGCCCGAGGTCTCGCTCTTGGGCACGTCCACCACCCGCTCCTGGGCGTGGTACATGTACACCGTCCCGGCCGGCATGCGGTGCGAGACGATCGCCCGCGCCACCACCACGCCGTTGCGGTTGACCGCCTCCACCCAGTCGTTGTCGCGGATCTTCGCCCGCGCCGCGTCGGCCGGGCTCATCCAGATCGTCGGCCCGCCCCGCGACAGCGTCAGCATCAGCAGGTTGTCCTGGTATTCGGAGTGGATCGACCACTTGGAGTGCGGCGTCAGGTAGCGCACCGTGATCCCGTCGACGCCCGGATCCCCGCCAGAACCGATGCCCGGCTCACCGAACAGCGCCGTCATGTTCAGCGGCGGCCGGTAGACCGGCAGCGCCTCGCCCACCTCGTGCATCCAGTCGTGGTCGAGGAAGAAGTGCTGGCGGCCGGTCAGGGTGTGCCAGGGCTTGCGGTGCTCGACGTTGATGGTGAACGCCGAGTAGCGCCGCCCCCCGGTCTCGCTGCCCGACCACTCCGGCGAGGTCGTCACCGGCACCGGCCGGGCCTGCGTGTCGGCGAACGTGATCTGCTTGTGCTCGTCGGCGAGCCCGTCGAAGCTCGTGCCGGTGCGCCGACCCAGCGTGGCGAACCCCTGAGCGGCCAGATGCCCGTTGGTGGTGCCCGACAGCGCCAGGATCGTCTCGCACATGTCGGTGTCGCGGGCCAGCGACGGCCGCCCGTCGGCCACCCCGCCGCGCACGGTGCCGTTCATCCGGCCCAGCCGCTCGATCTCCCCCGACACGTCGTAGGTCAGGCCCTTGGTGGTGGCGCCGAGCTTCTCCATCAGCGGCCCCAGCGCGGCCATCTTCTGCGCGATCGCGCCGTAGTCCCGCTCCACCGTGACGATCTTCGGGAAGTCCCGGCCCGGCACCGGCGTGCGGCCCTCGGCCCGCCAATCGCGCACCACCCCGCCCGGCGTGGCGAACTCGTCCGGCGTGTCGTGCAGCAGCGGCACCGCCACCAGGTCCTTGCGCACCCCCAGATGGGTGGCGGCCAGCGCGCTGAACGCCTTGGCGATGGACGCGAACGCCGCGAAGTCGGTCCGGGTCTGCCAGGGCGGGTCGATCGCCGGGCTGAAGGCGTGCACGAACGGGTGCATGTCGGTCGAGGACAGATCGTGCTTCTCGTACCAGGTGGCGGCCGGCAGCACGATGTCGGAGAACAGCGTCGTCGACGTCATCCGGAAGTCCAGCGACAGCAGCAGGTCCAGCTTGCCCTGCGGCGCCTCGGGATGCCAGCGCACGTCACCGGGACGGTGCTCCGGCGCCGCCTCGGTGGCGCGCAGCGAGGAGTCGGCGCCCAGCAGGTGCCGCAGGAAGTACTCGTTGCCCTTGGCCGACGACCCCAGCAGGTTGGCCCGCCACACCGTCAGCACCCGCGGCCAGTTGCCGGGGGAGTCAGGGTCCTCGCAGGCGAAGCCCAGCTCCCCGGCGGCCACCTTGCCGGCGATGTACGGCCCGGCCTCCTGCCCGGAGGCGGCCGCCTCCTCGGCCAGCTCCAGCGGATTGCGGTCGAACGTCGGATACGACGGCATCCAGCCCATCCGCGCCGACGCCGACAGCAGGTCCGCGGTCGACCTGCCGGTGAACGCGCCGCCGCCCAGCGGCGAGGAGACCGTGTCGGCACTGTAGGTGTCGTAGCGCCACTGATCGGTGTGCAGGTACCAGTAGGCGGTGCCGATCATCTGCCGCGGCGGCCGCGCCCAGTCGGTGCCGAACGCCATGTGCGCCCAGCCGGTGACCGGCCGGCACTTCTCCTGGCCCACGTAGTGCGCCCAGCCGCCGCCGTTGACGCCCTGGCAGCCGGTCAGCGTGGTCAGCGCCAGGAACGACCGGTAGATCGTGTCGGAGTGGAACCAGTGGTTCGTCCCCGCCCCCATGATGATCATCGATCGGCCGCGGGACTCCTCGGCGTTGCGCGCGAACTCCCGGGCGATCTTCACGGCCTTGGCCGCCGGCACCCCGGTGATCGCCTCCTGCCAGGCCGGCGTGTACGGCGCCGAGGCGTCGTCGTAGGAGGCCGGCCAGTGCCGCTCACCGCCGGCCTCCGGCTCGGCACCGGCGCGGCTGGCGCCGCCCGGCGCGCCACGCCGTACGGGCGAGCATCAGGTCGAAGACCGTCGTCACCACGCCGCCGGCGACCTCGCGCACCGGCACGCCCCGCCGCAGCACCCCGCCCGCCCCGCCGTCACCGTCGCCGGCCTGGTCGAAGCGGGGCAGCAGCACCGTCGCGTTGCGCCCGCCGTGCAGGCTCAGCAGCGGGTCCACGCCCTGCAGGTCCAGGTTCCAGCGCCCCTGGCCCTGCTCGGAGTAGCGGAAGCCGAGCGAGCCGTTGGGCACCACCGGCTCACCGGTCGCCGCATCCAGCAGCACCGTCTTGAACGCCGCCTCATCACCCGCCTCCCCGAGGTCGGCGGCGGTCAGGAACTTGCCCGGCACGTACCCGCCGCCCTCCCGCTCGGCCAGCGTCACCAGGAACGGCAGGTCGCTGTGGCGCTTGACGTAGTCGGTGAAGTACGGCACCTGCCGGTCGACGAAGAACTCCTTGAGGATCACGTGCCCCATCGCCATCGCCAGCGCCCCGTCGGTGCCCGGATGCGGCGCCAGCCACTCGTCGGCGAACTTCGTCGCGTCGCTGTAGTCGGGGGTCACCACCACGACCTTCTGCCCCCGGTAGCGCGCCTCGGTCATGTAGTGCGCGTCCGGGGTGCGCGTCACCGGCACGTTGGAGCCCCACAGCATCAGGTAGGCCGCGTCCCACCAGTCGGCCGACTCCGGCACGTCGGTCTGGTCGCCGAACACCTGCGGCGAGGCCACCGGCAGGTCGGCGTACCAGTCGTAGAACGACAGCATCGTGCCGCCGATCAGCGAGACGAACCGCGCCCCGGAGGCGTGCGAGACCATCGACATCGCCGGGATCGGCGAGAACCCGGCGACCCGGTCGGGGCCGTAGGCCTTGATGGTGTGCACGTGCGCGGCCGCGATGATCTCGGTCGCCTCGTCCCAGGTGACGCGCACCAGGCCGCCCTTGCCGCGCGCCGACTGGTAGCGGCGCCGCTTGTCCGGATCGGAGGTGATCTCCGCCCAGGCCGCCACCGGGTCGCCCAGCCGCGCCCTGGCCTCCCGGTACATCTCCACCAGCACCCCGCGGGCGTAGGGGAACCGCACCCGGGTGGGGGAGTAGGTGTACCAGGAGAACGCCGCCCCGCGCGGGCAGCCGCGCGGCTCGTACTCCGGCCGGTCGCCCCCGACGCTGGGGTAGTCGGTCTGCTGCGACTCCCAGGTGATGATGCCGTCCTTGACGTAGACCTTCCACGAGCACGACCCGGTGCAGTTCACCCCGTGCGTGGAGCGCACCACCTTGTCGTGGCTCCACCGGTCGCGGTAGAACGCGTCCGCCTGGCGGCCGCCGATCTGGTGCAGCGTCCGCAGGTCGTCGGAGACCGCCCCGGCGCGCAGATGCCGGCCCAGCCGCAGCAGCGCGTCGTTGACCGGCCCGTCCATGCCCGCCATATGTGATCCTCTTTCTCTCGTCACAGACCGCACATCCCCGGAACGCCCGCTTTCATGACCATTCCTCTTGATCATTTTTCGGCTGCGCGCCCCCGAAAAAGGGAAGCGGCCGGCTCCGGCCGCGGGATCCGTGCCGGGTCCCTGCCGCCCCGGGCATGTCCCGGAGCGCTGCCCCTCATCCTCCCGACAGGGCATATCCCGGCCTCAGGGTCTTTAGTCCCGCAGGTCAGGCCCAAAGACCCAAAGATCTACACAAACGCCCCTCGGGGCGACGCGACGCGGCACCGAACGGCACGCGGGCAGTCTGCGGCAGGTCGCCCGCGGGCTGCCGCGGCGGGCCGGAGCGGCCGCACTCAGGTGGCGCGCTCAGGTGGCCGGCAGCGCCGTGGCCAGCAGCACCACCCCGACCGACCCCACCAGCGCCGTCACCGCCATGGCACGCGCCAGCGCGGGCCGCCCGCCACCGGTGGCCCACCCGTGCAGACCCGCCGCGGCCATGACCGCGCAGAACAGCACCAGCTTGGCGGCCAGCACCCGCCCGTAACCGGGCTCGGCCAAAGACGCCCAGGTCACACCCTTGCGCCAGGCCAGCGCCACCCCCGTGCCGAGCTGCACCGGCAGGAACACCGCCCCGGTGAACAACCCGAAACGCCGCCCCACCGCGCGCATCACCAGCGCGCGCCGCTCACCGTCCAGCGACCGCCGCGCCAGCGGCAGCACCACCAGCGACACCGTCAGCTGCCCGCCCACCCACAGCGCCGCCGACAGCACGTGCGCGAACCGCACCACCGTCCACCAGGTCACCGCGCCCCCACCCTGAACAGGCCGTGCGCGCCGCCCTCGGCCTGGCGCATCGTGTGATCGACCACCGGATAGGTGCCCGCCTCGGGGAAGACCAGCTCGGCGAACCCGCCCTGCGCCGGCGCCAGATCCAGCACCTGCGCGCCACCCGGGTCACCGGCCCGCAACCGGTAGGCGCCCTCGGCGTAGACCGTGTCGAACGGCGCCCCCACCACGTGCAGCGCCGTACCCGAGCTGGGCCCCGCCGCCACCGCCCAGATCCGCACCCGCTCACCGGCCCTGGCCTCCAGCGGCGCGTGGTCGTAACCGGCCGCGGTGCCGTTGAACATCCACCCGTCGGGCCGGCCCTCGCGCAACCTGACGGCCTGGGCGTCACCACCCGGCTCACCCAGGTACAGCTCGCCCTGCACCAGCAGGTACTCGCGGTCCACCCGCGCCAGACCCGGCGGATCGATCACCACCGCCCCGTACATGCCCGACGCGATGTGCTGGCTCATCGGCATGGTCGAGCAGTGGTACAGCCACGCCCCGGCCCAATCCGCCCGGAACCGGTAGGTCAGCCGCTCACCCGGCTGAATCGTGCGCATCACCTCATCGGGGGCGTTCGCCCCGGCGTGGAAGTCGATGCCATGCCCCATGGCGCCGCCGTTGACGAACGTCACCGTGAACACGTCCCCGACCTTCCCGCGCAGCACCGGCCCGGGCACGGTCCCGTTGAACGTCCACATCCGCTGCCGCACCCCGGGCGCGACCTCCAGCACCGCCCGGTCGTCCACCCGGATCTCCACCTCGTGCTCGGTACCGCCGGGCGCCGGCTTCAGCGCCGCGTCGTACGGCCTCCACCCGGGCGACATCGCCGCCCCCAGATCCAGGCCGGCCTCCGCGCCGTCCGCACCGCCAGCTGTTCCGTGCGCGCCGTGCCCCGCCCCAGCGTCCGCTCCCGCGCTCCCGCCCGTACCGGATGCGGCCAGCGCACCCACCGGCACGATGCTCATCACCATGCCCGCCGCCCGATGCCCGGCCACGGTGCACCAGCCCTCCACCCGCTCACCGAGCGGCGCCAGCTTCAGCACGGCGCTCTGCCCGGCCGCCAGCAGCGGAGTGCGCTCCCCACTGTCCAGGCGCAGGTCGTGCCGCTGGGCGTCGGCGTTGGTGACGCGCAGCGTCAGCACCGTGCCGGGCGCGGCCTCGATCACCGCCGGCCGCACCCGCATCCCCGACAGCGTCACCTCGACCGTCTTCGCGCCGGTCGCCACCACCGGGCCGCCGGCCGCCACTCGGTGACCGCGACGACGACCGCGGCGGCCGTCAGCAGGCACCCGGCGACCACCCCGGCCAGCGCGGGGGAGACGACCGACCTCCCACCCGCACCACCCCGGGCACCCACCCCCTCCTGCCCGCCGCCGGGCCGCACCCTCCCAGCCGACGCGCTCCGCGCCAGCGCCAAGGCGGCCAGCACCACGAACACCGCCACCGGAGCCAGCACCAGCACCCAGCCCAGCAGCACCACCGGCCCCGGCACCGGCAGCGCCAGCACCACCACCCCGGCGTTGAACACCGCCAGCCGCACCACCCAGCCGCGCTCCAGCAGCGCCGCGTTCTCCTTGAACCGCACCGGACCGCCACCCAGCACCGCCGGCAGCAGATGCAGCAGCGAACCCAGCAGCACCTGGCCGACGAACCCGGCCACCACCAGCGGCAGCAACCCCTCCAGCCCGGCCGCGACCTCACCCGCCGGACGAGTGGCCACGACCACCACGTCCACCGCCAGCGCCACCTCGAACCACACCACCCCGGCGCCCAGCATCCAGCCCGCCCCGGTATGCGGCCGACGCGCCCGCACCGCCCCGGCCAGCGGCACCAGCGCCGCCAGCGCCCCGCCCGCATACACCACCAGCCCCGCCGCCGCCACCGGCCGCACATCCGCCGCCAGCCCACCCACCAGCAGCACCAGACCCGGCACCGCCAGCCGCAACCCCACCAGCGACGCCCGCCGGGTCCGCTCCGGCATACGGGTGCGCAGCACCGTCGGCCACAGCGTGAACAGCGTGCCCAGCACCGTCAGACCAACCCACCCCAGCAGATTCACCTGGGCGTGCGCGGCGTGCAGCCGCTCGTGCACCGCACCGTGACCGACGTGCCCGGCCAGCAGGCCGCCCAGCGTGCCGCCCACCGCCAGCGCCCCGGCCGCGCACACGTACCAGGCGATGAGGTGACCGAACCGGCCCGGCAGCGCCCGCCGCACCAGCCCCACCAACGCCGCGCCATGCCACACCACGACCGCCACGACCACACCCGCCCCGCCCACCCGCCACCACCGCCGGACCGGCCGCCACGCCGTACAGCACGGCCACCGCCCCGGCGTTCAGCAGCGCCAGCCGCGCCAGGCTCCACCGCGGATCCGGCGTGCGGGCGCGCAGCAGCGCGACCGCGAAATGCTCGCTCCAGATCAGGATCGCGCTGCTCACCGCCCCCAGCAGGAAGACATGGAGCAGCAGCCAGCGCGGCGCCGGCAGCCCGTCACCGGCCACCGCCGCCGCGACCGTCAGCCCCAGCCACCCCACCACCAGCGCATTGGCCCGCAGATGCCAGGACGCGCGGCCGCGCCCCGGCCCCGTAGGCGGCCCCACCGGCGGGCCCTTCTCGATACGCACCTCGACCGATGCCACCTTGCGGTCACCTTCCCATCGATGCCCGGCGCGCCCGCCGCACCAGCGCGACGGCACACCCGGCGAACACGAGCAACGCGATCTCCGCGAGCAGCCCACCCGCCACCCGCACCGCCCCGGCGGCGGCCAGATCCCCGGCCACCCGCACCGCCACCGCCGCGTGCAGCAGCACCACCGGCACGTACAGCACCGGCCGGTACGGCAGGCCCACCCGCAGCACGGCGGGCAGGATCACCGGCGCGTGCGCGAACACCATCGACATGACGAAACCCAGGAACAGGGCGTGCAGCGCCGCGTCGTACAGATGACCGCCGACCGCCAGGCCGGTGACCGCCCACAGGACCCCGGCGACCGCCAGCCAGCCGTACCCGGCCAGCAGGCACACCGCCGCATACCGCGGCAGACCGCTCCCGCGCACGGTGCGCCGCGCCACGTCGAACCAGACCAGCCAGACCGCCACGGCCACCAGGCCCACCCCGGCGATCCGCACCCCGGCCCCCGGATACCAGACCGAGCAGACCGCACCGGCGCCGATCAGCCCCGCCGCGCCCGTCAGCCCCGCCGCAGCCCCCCACCGCAGCACCACCACATGAGCCAGCTCCAGCCGCTCCCCGGCGATGGTCAGCACATGGAAGGCCGCCCACCAGCCCACCACCTCCGCCACCGGCCACCCGGCCAGCCACAGCAGCCCACCGGCGTACCAGGCCAGCGCACCGCCCAGCTGCAAAAGCACCTCCCGGCCGACCCGCCGCCCCAGCAACGCCACATAGATCCCGGCCAGCCAGCCCGCGGCGACGGCCAACGCCAACCGGCCCGCCTGCTCGGCCCCCGCCACCAGGCACACCGCACCCAGCGCCGAGACCGCCGGAGCGATGTACCCCCAGCCGCGCCGCAACGCGACCGCACGCTCCAGGCAGATCAGCGTCCCCAGGAAACCCAGCGCCATCAGCGGCCCGTGCTCACGCACCGGCGCCCCAGGGGCGGGGGCCTCGGGCAGCAGCAGCGCCAGACCCCCGTAGAGGCCGGCGAGCAGGGCGACAGCGGCGCCGGCCAGCATCACCAACCGCCCGGCGACCAGGCGGCGCCGCGGCCGCGAAGAGGCGGCCGGCGACCGGCCGGCCGACCGCACCGCCGTCGATTCTGTGGACACGGCCGCATCTCTTCTGGTCGTCGTACGGAACGCACCCCACGCTATGCGGGCCGGCGGCGCGGGTCCCGGGCTCAAAGACCACCACCGCAGGGACCAAAGTCCTCTCCGTCCCCTCACGGGACTTTCAGCCTCCCCATCAGGGGCCTGCGACCCTTCCCGCGCACCCGGCCGCGACCGAAGGCTCCTACGAAGGCGCCCGCCCGGGGGCCCGCCACCGCACCCGAGGGAGAAGACGCATGAACGACCTGCGCGGACCGGCCGCGACCCTGGTGGGCACCGTCGGTGTCGCCGCACTGACGGCCGGCGCCGTCATGACGGCCCGCGGCCTGCAGGGCAGGGGCGAGATCCGGGACGAACTCATCCGCCAGAAGATCACCTTCCCGGGCAAGGGACTGCCCGGACCGCTGGCCGCCCAGGCCGGCCGGCGAGTGGAGACCGGCCCGCAGGCACGCGCGTTCGCCGACGTGATCGGCGGCAACGTCCGCCAGGCCACCCACGGCCGCACCTACTCCGAGGTCAGCGCCGACCTGCACGCGCCGGCGGCCAGGACGAGACCCTCGGCGCGCTGCGCCAGACCGCGTTCATGGGCGAGACCCTGCGCGCCTCGCTGATGACCGCCTACCAGGCCTGGCAGCTCACCTCCCTGACCGTCGGCCTGGGCGTGGTCCTCATGGGCACCGGCGCCGCCTTCGTCACCGTGGGCGCGGCACTGCGCCCGGCGGGCCGGCCGACCTGCCGGCCGACCGGCGGCTGACCGCCCCGC
>NZ_CDRNDK010000004.1:0-50245 GCF_977012225.1 Planomonospora algeriensis
TCCGCGGTCCCGTCCGTCGCCACCGCGGGACCGGCCGCACCGGCCGCGGCGGGCACCCCGAAGGCCCCCCGGCTGGGGCCCTCGCCGGTCATGGCGGTGCTGTTCCTGCTGCCGGGCGTGGTGCTGCTCGGCGCGATGGTGATCTACCCGATCGTCTACTCCGCCTTCCGCAGCCTCTACGACGCCGGCGGCGAGACCTTCGTCGGCGCCGAGAACTACGCGACGATCTTCCAGGACGCCTCGACCCTGACCACCATCAGGAACAACCTGATCTGGGTCGTGGTCGCCCCGCTCCTGGTCACCACCCTGGGACTGATCTTCGCGGTGCTGACCGAGCGGATCCGCTGGGCGACCGCGTTCAAGCTGATCGTGTTCATGCCGATGGCCGTCTCCCTGATGGCCTCCGGCGTCATCTTCCGCCTGGTCTACGAGCAGGACCCGGACCGCGGCGTGGCCAACGCCGTGCTCAGCTCGGTCCGCGGCGTCTTCGGCTCCGGCGAGAGCTACCCCGACGCCCGGCCGAGGGAGAACGACCAGTCCCCGGTCACCGCCGCCCAGGGCGCCGTGGTGACCAAGGGGTCCGCCAAGCCCGGCCAGGCCGTACTCCTGCCCCTGGTCGGCGTGAAGCCCGCCGACCTCGCCTCGGCCGCGACCGCCCGCCCGTCCGCGCCGGGCCCCGGCGAGCTGGCCGGGACCGTGTGGTTCGACTTCACCCAGGGCGGCGGCGGGCAGGCCAACCAGGTGGACGGCACCGAGAAGGGCCTGGCGGGCATGACCGTCGAGGCGGTCCGGGGCGGCCCCGGCGGCGAGGTCGCGGCCACGGCCGTCACCGAGGCCGACGGGACCTTCCGCCTCACCGGGCTCTCCCCGGGCGACTACACCGTGCGGCTCCCGCGGTCGAACTTCGAGGCCTCCTTCAACGGCCTGTCCTGGCTCGGCCCGGCGCTGATCACCCCGGCGATCATCGGCGCGTTCGTCTGGGTCTGGGCCGGGTTCGCCATGGTGCTGATCGCGGCGGGCCTGTCCGCCATCCCGCGGGACGCCCTGGAGGCCGCCCGCATCGACGGGGCGAGTGAGTGGCAGGTGTTCCGCAAGATCACCGTCCCGCTGCTCTCCCCGGTGCTGCTCGTCGTGTTCGTCACGATGATCATCAATACGCTGAAGGTCTTCGACCTGGTCTTCGTCATCGCACCCGGATCGGTGCAGCCGCAGGCCAACGTGATCGCGCTGGAGATGTGGCGGGTCTCGTTCGGCGGCGGCGGGAACCAGGGGCTGGGCAGCGCGCTGGCCATCTTCCTGCTGGTCCTCGTCCTGCCCTTCATGATCCTCAACATCCGGCGGTTCAGGAGGGACAACCAGTGACGACGACCTCCGCTCTCGGCGCACCGCCCCGCGGCGTCCTGGGCCGGATCGCCGACCGGGTCGGCGGCGGCCTGGTCCAGGCGGTGCTGGTGGTGATCGGCCTGTTCTGGCTGGTCCCCACCCTGGGCCTGTTCGTGGTCTCGATCCGGCAGGAGACCGCCAACAACTCCAGCGGCTGGTGGACCGCGTTCACCAAGCCGGCCGAGTTCACCCTGCGCAACTACGCCGACCTGCTGGCCACCGGCTTCACCTCGTCGTTCTGGAACACCGTGGCCATCACGGTGCCCACCACGGTCCTGGTGATCGGCATCGCGGCCATGGCGGCCTACGCGTTCGCCTGGATGCGGTTCCCGGCCGGGACGCGCTCTTCCTGGTGGTGGTCGGCCTGCTGGTCGTGCCGATCCAGATCGCGCTCATCCCGATCGCGAAGCTGTACGGCGCGCTCGGCATCTTCGGCTCCATCCCCGGCGTGGTGCTCTTCCACGTCGCCTTCGGACTCCCCTTCGCCATCTTCCTGCTCCGCAACTTCTTCGCGGGCATCCCCGGCTCGCTGCTGGAGGCGGCGCGGATGGACGGCGCGGGCGAGTGGAAGATCTTCTCGACCGTGGTGTTCCCGCTGGCCAAGCCGGCGGTCGCCTCGCTCGGCATCTTCCAGTTCCTCTGGGTCTGGAACGACCTGCTCGTCGCGCTGGTCTTCGCCAACACCGAGAACCAGCCGATGACCAAGGCCCTCCAGTCCCAGATGCGGCAGTTCGGGACCAACGTCGACATCCTGGCCCCCGGCGCCTTCCTCTCGCTGATCATCCCATTGATCCTGTTCTTCGCCTTCCAGCGGTACTTCGTCCAGGGAATGATGGCGGGTTCCGTGAAGTAGGGAAGGCGATCCGAGGGGGGCAGGCCCGGTACGGCCCGCGGCGGCGCACGCGGACCGCACCGGGCCTCACGGCCCCGCGCCGGAGGCGCCGCACGCCTCCGGCGCGATGTCGCCCGGATTGTCGGGAGATCCCGATAGGGTGCCGCCCATGGCCGCACGTCCTTTGAACGAACTCGTGGAAGCCGGGTGGGCCGAGGCCCTCGCACCCGTCGCAGACAAGATCGCCGAAATGGGCGACTTCCTCCGCAAGGAGGTCGCCGAAGGCAGGCAGTACCTCCCATCGGGGGACAACGTCCTGCGCGCCTTCAAACAGCCCTTCGACCAGGTCAAGGTGCTGATCGTCGGCCAGGACCCCTATCCGACGCCGGGCCACCCGATCGGCCTGAGTTTCTCGGTCGCGGCCGACGTGCGGCCCATCCCGGGCAGTCTGCGCAACATCTACAAGGAGCTCACCGAGGACCTCGGCCTCCCGATGCCGGGCAACGGCGACCTGACCCCGTGGGCCGAGCACGGCGTGCTCCTGCTCAACAGGGTGCTCACCGTCATGCCCGGCAAGCCCGCCTCGCACCGCGGCAAGGGCTGGGAGGAGGTCACCGAGCAGGCCATCAAGGCGCTGGTCGCGCGTGACCGGCCGATGGTGGCGATCCTGTGGGGCCGCGACGCCCGCTCGCTGGCGCCGATGCTCGGCGACGTGCCGCGCATCGAGTCGGCCCACCCGAGCCCGCTCTCGGCCCGCAGCGGCTTCTTCGGCTCCCGGCCGTTCAGCCGGGCCAACCAGCTGCTGGAGCAGCAGGGCGCCGACCCGGTGGACTGGAAGCTCCCTTAGCCTCCCCCGGGCTGATGGGGCTCCGGCAGGGCACTAGGATTCCTCATCATGAGTGATGAATCTGGCACCGAGCGCTACCTGCGTCTGACGGTCGAGCTGACGGTGGAGGTGCTCGACATCGGAGCCCTCCAGGCCGCCGCGCTGAAGGAGATCAACCACCCCGAGGCCGACCTCGACGACGACGAGCGCAAGGAGCAGGCGGAGATGGTCTCCGCCGACGACAGCGGCGCCACGGCGCTGCAGTGGCTGATCGAGCCCGACCACGTCCTGGGGCTGATCGAGCACGTCGAGCAGATCGAGCCCCGCGAGGCCGTGCTGAGCGTCGAGCCCTCCGACGGCCCGTCCGACGAGGAAGACGACGACCACGACCACGACGGTCACGGCCACGGCCACGGCCACTGAGGTCTGACGCAGAGAGCATGTGAGAGGGGCCGCACCCGTCCGGGTGCGGCCCCTTCTCCGTACGCCGCGGGATGCCGGTCGGACCCCGGTCAGCCCGCCAGCACGTCCTCCCGGCGGGCCTCCAGGGAGTCGCGCCGCCGGGCCAGCTCGCCGCAGCGGGCGGCCAGGCCGTCCACCGTGGCGCCCACCCACCGGGCCGTCTCGGCGACCGCCTCACCGGTGCGGGCGATCCGCTGGTGCTTGAACGCGTCGATGACGATGTTGTCGAAGAACATGTCGGCGAACCAGCGGGTGTCCACCTCGGGCAGCAGCGGGGCGACGTGCACGCCGACGTCGGCGAGCTCGCGGGCGAAGGCGTCCAGCGCCTGCTGGGCGTGCCAGGCGGCCTCGTCGGCGTTGCGCAGGTGGCCGTGCTCCACCATGTCCGCGAAGGTGCCGCCGCCCAGCATGTCCCAGACGGAGGCGCCCTGCGCGCCGCCGAGGCAGCGCAGGACCTGACCGACCGCCTCGGCTGCGGTGACGCCCGCCCGGTGGGCCTCCTCGTGCTCCCGCAGGTCGGCGGAGGTCTCGGCGAGATCCCGGGCGATCCGGGCGAGCTCACCGCCGCGCGGGTCACCCGACCCCAGCAGCAGGCGCTCCTTGCGCTCCAGCAGCGCGCCGTACTCCTGCGCGGCCGAGCCGGCCTCGGCCAGGCCGCTCTCCACCGCCGCCCGGTCGGCCTGCAGCCAGCCGAGCCGGTTCCGCTGCCCCTCGATGCGCTGCCGTACGGCCTGCGCCTCGGCCCGCTCCCGGGCGAGCCGCTCCTCCCGGGAGCCGGTGAGCCCGGACAGGAACGCGGTGAATCCGCCCTCCAGCCGGGAGACGTCGTCCTCCTCCTCGGCGAGCTGGATCTCCAGGTCGCCGAGGAGCGCCTCGACCTCCTGGATCTGCGTGGCCACGGCCCGGCGCTGCCCGGTCAGCCGTTCCAGCCGCCGCACCCGCTCGCGGGCGGCGCGCAGGTCATCGTCAAGGGTGTCGAAGGAGGTCACACCTGTAGCGACGTCCGAAAAGAGGAAATCGTTCCGTCCACGCGGCACGGAATCGGCGCGGGACCGGCACAGGACCGACGCCCGGCACAGGACCGACGCGGGACCGGCTCAGGACCTCTGCGGCACCCGGCGCACCCGGCGCGTTCGGCCGCGGAAACGGAAGCTCCGGGGCGTTCAGCGCTTGCGGCCGACCCCGCCCCAGCCGAGGATCTCCATGCGCTTCAGCATGCCGGGCTCGATGAAGGCGTCGTTGCCCAGGAGCTCGAAGTCGCCGAAGAAGCGCTTGATCTCCTCGACGGTCCGCGGGGCCACGCCCGAGTTCGCCCGGGAGTAGACGTCCTTCATCCTGTCGGTGTCCTCGGCCCGGCGCTCGGTCATCGACAGGTGGGTGATCACCAGGAAGCTGCCGGGCGCCATCATCTCCCGCAGTTTGGCGACCTCGGCGTAGGGGTCGTCGAGGAAGTGCAGGATGGCCACCAGGAGCACGGCCACCGGCTCGTCGGGCTTGATCAGGCCCGTCCCGACCGCCCGCTCCCAGATCTCCCCGGGGGCGCGCAGGTCGCCCTCGACCATGGCGACCGTGGGGGTGTTGGCGAGCAGCGCCCTGCCGTGCACGCAGACGACCGGGTCGTTGTCGACGTAGACGGTGCGCGCCTCGGGGGTGGTCGCGTGCGCCACCTCGTGCACGTTCTTGCGAGTGGGCAGGCCGGCGCCGATGTCGACGAACTGGCGGACGCCCTCCTCGGCCGCGAGGTGGCGGACCACGTTGCCGAGGAACTCGCGGTTCAGCCGGACGCCGTCGCGCGACTCGGGGAACGCCTTGAGGATCTGCTCGGCCGCCGCGCGGTCGACGGCGAAGTTGTCCTTGCCTCCGAGCATGAAGTCGTAGATCCGGGCGACGTTGGCCGTGCTCACGTCGATCCCGTAGGGGTTCCGATCGCTCATCGCAGCCGCCTCACCCTGCTGTCCCACTCGCCGCGGACCGGCATTTCCGTAGATCGTAGCCGAGTCTCCACCGGCACGGAGGCCACTACGGACATTGCTCTCTTTTCTGTCTTAGAGCACAAAAGCCTCAGTCATTCGTGTTTTCCTCTCCCATTCGGTCCCATCCTGGACCGGCATCCCGCCGGCGGCTCCGGCCCGAAGACACCTGTGGGGAACGGACCCGGTCCCCACCTGGCAAGCTGGGCCGGGACACCGCGAGGAGAGGGGGACGGGTGACCACCGAGGACGGGCCGGACTACGGGATCGGAGCCGTCGCGCGCCGGCTCGGCGTGCCCGCCCCCACGCTGCGCACCTGGAACCTGCGGTACGGCGTCGGCCCCAGCCGCCGCAGCCCCGGCGGCCACCGGCGCTACGACACCGCGGACCTGCGCCGCCTGGAGGAGATGAACCGGCTGATCCGGTCCGGGGTGCCGGCCGCCGACGCCGCCCGGCACGTCCTGGAGGCCCGGCCCGTCCCCGCGATCCCCGGGAACGCGACCGGCTCCGGGGAGGCCCCGGCGGAGACCGCCGGACCCGCCACCGGCCGCACCCCGGAGAACGCCGCCCGCCCCGCCCCGGAAACCGACGCGGAAACCGCGTTCCCGGCGGTCCCGGCGGAGGACGGGCCGCAGGTCCCGACTCCGGCGATGCTGGCCCGGGCCGCCGTCGCCCTGGACGGCGAGGCCGTGTCCGACTGGATCGGCGCGGCCCTGGCCCGGCACGGCGTCCTGTGGACCTGGGAGCGGCTGGTGCTGCCGGTCTTCGCGGCGATCTCCAGGCGCCAACTGGAGACCGGGGCCGCCATCGAGGTCGAGCACCTGTTCTCCGACCGGCTGGCCGCCGCACTGGCCCCGCTGACCAGGCGGCCCGGGACGCCGGTCAACGAGCGGCCGGTGCTGCTCGCCTGCGCCGAGGAGGAGCAGCACAGCCTGCCGCTGCAGGCCCTGGCCGCCGTGCTGTCCCTGGACCACGGGATCGAGACGCGCGTGCTGGGCGCGCGCACGCCGTACCCGGCACTGGCGGACGCGATGCGCCGCCTGGGCCCGGCGGTGGTGTTCGTCTGGTCCCACCAGGCCACGACCGGCGACCCCGCGCCGCTGACCGCGCTCCCCTCGCTCCGCCCTCCGGTCCGCGTGCTGGCGGGCGGACCGGGGTGGCGGGCCTCAACGCCCGCCTCGCCGCCGGCGACGAGACCGCGCTGGAGGAGTGCCTGCGGGCGCACACCGCCCTCATCCGCTCCCACCTGCGCAAGTACGTGCCGCCACAGGAGGTGGAGGACGTGCAGCAGGTGGTCTTCGCGGAGGTGTGGCGCTCCCGGCACCGCTTCGATCCGCTCCGGAGCCTGCCCGCCTGGCTGCTCGGCATCGCGCACAAGCGGGCGGTGGACCACCTGCGGGTACGCAGGCTGCACACCGTCCCGCTGGAGAACGCGGCCGAACCGGCCGGTCCCGCCGAGGCGGCCGACGGCGACGGCCTGGCCGACCGGGACGAGATGCGCCGCGCCCTGGCCGAGCTGCCCGCACCACAGCGCGAGGCGATCGAGCTGGCCTACTACGGCGAGCTGACCCAGCGCGAGATCTCCGAACGGCTGGGCGTCCCGCTGGGCACCGTCAAAGCCCGCACCGCCCGGGGCCTGCGCAGGCTCTCGGACATCCTCACCCCGATCGCGGCATGAACCCCGACCTCAGCGGCAGGAACCAGATATGGACATAAATCCAGTAACCACCATGAATCACCATGCTGAGGGCGAGGTCCGGCCGCGCGTCGCGGTCTCCAGCTGCCTGATCGGCGAGATGGTGCGCTTCAACGGCGGCCACAGCCGCGACAGGTTCCTCAGCGGCGAACTGGACCCCTACGTCGACTGGGTGCCGATCTGCCCGGAGATCGCGATCGGCCTGGGGGCTCCGCGCGAGACCCTCCGCCTGGAGCGCTCCCCCGACGGGCCGCACCTGGTGACCAGGAAGACCGGACGCGACCTCACCGAGAAGATGGCGGACCTGGCCGCCGAGCGGGCGCGCACCCTCGACGTGGACGGCTACGTCTTCAAGTCGAAGAGTCCCAGTTGCGGGATCCACGGCATCCCGGTCTACGCGGGCACCGCCGCCGTGGACCGCAGGAGCCGCGGCGTGTTCGCCGGCCGGATCCTCGACGCCCATCCGCTGCTGCCGGTGGAGGACGAGGGACGACTGCACGACCCGCTGATCCGTGAGACCTTCGTCGAGCGGATCTTCGCGAACGCCCGGCTCCGGGCCCTGCTGGAGAGCGACTGGCGCCCGCGCGACCTGGTCGCCTTCCACTCCCGCCACAAGATGCAGATCCTCTCCCACGACCCCGACGTCTACCGCGAGACCGGCCGGATCGCGGCCCGCGCGGCGCGCTCGGCCGGGCGGAGCTGGCCGCGCGGTACACCGAGGCCTTCCGTACGGCCTTCCTCAGGAAGGCCAGCGTCGGCCGCCACGTCAACGTGCTCCAGCACTGCGCCGGCATGATGAGCGACCTGCTGGACCCGGTCCGGCGGACCGACCTGGCCGAGGTCATCGCCTCCTACCAGGCCGGCCTGGTGGCGCTCAGCGTGCCGCTGACCCTGATCCGCCACAACGCGCGCGGCGCGGCCGCCTCCTACGTCAGGGACCAGACGTACTTCTCGCCGTTCCCCGAACGGCTCCGCCTGCGGAACCACGTTCCCGCGTGAGCCCGCGGTCCGGCCACCACATCCACCGGCCCACGTCCAGGGTCAGCGCGGTGAGCAGGACCGAGCGGACCACGAAGGTGTCGAGCAGGACGCCGAACGCGACGACGAAGCCCAGCTCGGCCAGGACGATCAGCGGCAGCACGCCCAGCACGGCGAAGGTGGCCGCGAGCACCACGCCCGCCGAGGTGATCACCCCTCCGGTGGCGGACAGGCCGGCGAGAGCGGCCTGCCGGGTGCCGCGCACCGCCGCCTCCTCCCGGATCCGGGTGATCAGGAAGATGTTGTAGTCGACGCCGACCGCCACCAGGAAGACGAAGGCCAGCAGCGGCACCCCGGTGTCCACCGCGGCGAAGCCGAACAGCTCCGTGAAGACCAGGCCGCTCACCCCGAGCGCCGCCGCGAAGGACAGCACCACGGTGGCCATCAGCAGCAGCGGCGCGACCAGCGCGCGCAGCAGGATCACCAGGATCACCAGGACGACGCCCAGGATCAGCGGGACGACCACCCGCAGGTCCCGCTCGGAGGAGAGCTTCCCGTCCAGGTTGACCGCCGCCGTGCCGCCGATCCGCGCGCCGGGGATCTCCCGGAGCCGCTCGACCGTCTCGTAGGCGGCGGGGCTGTCCGGCGCGTCCTTCAACGTGCCGCGCAGCAGGACCTCCCCATCCGGCCGCCCGCCTCCCGCGCCCCGTTCGCCGATCCGCTCCACGCCCGGGTCCGCGGCCACCGCCGATGCGATCCGGTCGGCCTCACCGGAGAGGGCGAGCACCAGCAGCGATCCCTCCTGGCCGGTGCCGAAGTACCGGTCCATGACCTCCGCGCCGCGCACCGACTCGGGCGCCGTGCGGTAGGCGTCGGCCTCGGCCAGCGGGCCGACCGCCGTGAGCGGCAGCGTCAGCGCCATCGCACCCAGGACCGCGGCGGTGCCGATCCAGACGACGCGGGGGCGGCGGGCGATCACCCGGCCGACCCGGTCCCAGAGGCCGGACCCGCCCTCCGCCGCACCGCCGTACACGGGGACCTTCGGCCAGAACACGCCGCGGGGGAAGACCACGAGCAGCGCGGGCAGCAGGGTGAGCATGGCGGCGAGCGCGCAGACCACGCCGACCGCGCAGACCGGGCCGAGCCCGCGGGTGGCGTTCTGGTCGGCCACCAGCAGGCAGCAGAGCCCGGCCGCCACGGTCGCGGCGCTGGCCGCGATGGCCGGAGTGGCCCGGCGCAGCGCGAGGGCCATCGCCTCGTGGCGGTCCTCGTGTACGGCGAGCTCCTCGCGGTAGCGGGCGACCAGCAGCAGCGCGTAGTCGGTGGCGATGCCGAACACCAGCACCAGCAGGATGCCGCCGCTCTGCCCGCTCACGGTCAGGTCGGCGTACTCGGCCAGCAGGTAGTTGCCCGCCCGGGAGCAGGCGAGCGCCACGCCCGCCGAGAAGAACGGGATCAGCCAGAGCAGCGGGCTGCGGTAGGTGACGAGCAGCACCAGGACGACCACGGCCGAGGTCGCCGCCAGCAGCGTCGCGTCGATCGACCCGAAGACCTCGATCGCGTCGGCGCTCTGCCCGGCCGGCCCGGTGACGTACGCCCGGTCGCCGGTGATCCCGCGGATCCGGTCGACCGCCGCGGTGAGCACGTCGTAGTCGCTCCCGTCGAGCGGCACCACCACCTGCACGGCCCCGCCGCCGGGCGCCGGGACCGGCGGCGAGACCTGCCCGGCGACCCCTTCCACCTCGGCGAACCGCTCCGCGTCGGCGGCGGCCTCGGCCACCGGCCGGCCCTCGTAGACCACGATCGCCGGGACCCGGTCACCGGCCGCGGAGGCACGCTGCGCGTTCTGCACCACGGTGGACTCGGCCTCGGCGGGCAGGAACGACGCCGGGTCGTTGCGCTGCACCTCCTCCAACCGGCCGCCGAGCACGCCCGCCCCGGCCGCGACGAGCAGCCAGATCACCAGGACCACCCATTTGCCCCTGCGCCCGCACACCGCCGCGCTCAAGCCCCGCACCGCGCCCGCCCTCCGTAGGAACCGCCACCGTCGTGGGGATCGCCACCGTTCACACGGGCTTCTTCGCCGCCGCGGCCGTCCGCGGTTGCAGCCCCGGAAACGGACCGTCCCGGACGGCCCTCCCCTGTGAGGGATCGGTCACACCACCGGCACCGCCGGACGCCGGAGGGGCACCGTCTCTCAGAAGCGGAGCGGACCTCTGCATGTCCACCGTCTGGTTATGGCCGTGCTCCCCCTCATCATGGACCGCTCGTCGCCGACCGCTTCAATAAGGGCTCATCTGATCCAGCACCTTGGCAGCGAGCGCCAGGAACTGCTCGGCCTTCACCAGGTCCTGCACGACATCGTCGGGAGTGATCTGCGGAGTGTCAGGGCGAGGGTATTCGGCGCTGTTGCGACGGCGACGCATCCGATCGAAGGAGCGGAGCGCCTGGCCCAGGGGCGGATCCAACTGGGCGGTGACCGCGTCGAGTACCGCGAGGCGCCCGCCCCGGCTGGTGGCACGGAGTCCCTGGTTCTCCAGGATCGACGCGAGTGCTTTCCTGGAGGCGTCGTAGAGAAGCTGGTAGGCGCCGGTGGGATCCGTCTCGAACCCGCTGCGAGCGAATTCGATATGCCGCTCGGCCTGCGCCAGCAGGGTGTCGGCGTGTTCTCGGCTCGGCGGCACCCGTTCCAGCTGACCCGAGGCCAGCATCTCGTCGATCCGGCCACGCCCTTGCATCCACCTCATGAGGTGCTCCGTTTCCGAATCAGGGGGTAGAGGGGCCTGCTGCGCAGAGACGTCACGAACGGATCTTCCGGACCTGCGGCCCACGACGCAGGTGAGATCCGGCTGATGTTCACCTCACGACCGAGGGATCGTTCCGCCGCCCGCGCCGCGTCGTACAGCTCGTCCTCGTCCGCGGCTCCCACCACGAGGACATCGACGTCGCGAGGGAGCGGCCCCGCCTGGTTCGCGTACCGGGCGGCCCAGGAACCGTAGACATAGGCCTCGTCGATGCCGGAGATCGGCTGGAGGAGAGGTGGCAGGACGGCTGCCGGTCCGAAGGTCACCGCCAGCAGATCAGTGAGCGGCTTCGCAACGATCGTGTCCGTGTCGGCCCTGATGAGCCGGAGGTTTCCGTGTCGTCTTTCCGAGGTCAGTCCTGCGGCGGCGAACCGGTTCGCCTCGCGGCTCACCGTCGCCTGGGATGCACCTGTTCGCTGGGCGAGCTCGGTCGTCGAATATTCCTGCTCCGGATGGAGGTAGAGCCAGGCCAGCAGTTCACCGACGGCACCGGACCGGAACAGCGGAAGCAGGAGAGGAGGGTGCTCTCTCATAGATGAATAGTACTATGCATCTATGGCATAGACATCACTCTGAGTCGTCGCTTCAATCCGTTCCGTGCGGGATGTTGGCTTGCGTGGCCGGGACAATCCCATCGGGGACGGCTCGGAACGGTGCCGTCAGCTCTCGTCGAGGGCGACGAGGACGGCCGCCGCGGTCATCTCCAGCCAGGAGATCGTGTCCGTGGCCTCCGCGGCCTGTGACTCTTACTCAGGAGTTCCTCCTGGTCACCGACGGGGCAGGCATGGTGCACCGGGGGGAACTCACCGATCAGCAGTGGCAGCAGATCAGCTCGCTGCTGCCGGATGGCGGCAGGCAGGGCGGCCAGTGGCGCGACCACCGGCAGGTGATCAACGGGATTCTGTGGCAGGCCCGCACCGGGGCGCCCTGGCGGGACGTCCCTGACCGTTACGGCCCCTGGAAGACCCTGCACGAGCGGCTGCGCCGGTGGAGCGCCGACGGCACCTGGGAGCGAATCTTCGAGCACGTCAAGGTAAGCGTCCAGGCCGAGGAGGCGGGTCTGGACGAAGCGGTGTACAAGGCCTACAGCGCCCGCGCCACCCGCCGCTACCTGCGGCGACGTCGGATCGCTGCCACGATCGGAGGAAAAGAAGGATCAGCTGACCCGCCGCAGGAAACGAGGGGCGCGGGGCGGCCGGCCGTACGCTTTCGATCCGGAGATCTACAAGCGGCGCAACGTGGTGGAACGCGCGATCGCGCGGCTCAAGCGGTACCGCGCGCCGGCCTCTCGCCATGCCGAACGCGCGGTCATCTACCGCAGCCAGATCCTGCTGGTCGCCACCGTGGACTGGCTCTCATGATTCACGGGACAGGCTTAGTCCGTGCGCATCGTGGTGAGCAGGAGGCGCAGCAGCGCGCCTCGATCGGCGAAGCCCTTGGCGGGGGTGGCGTGCCCGGTGATGACCAGGTCTGCCAGTCCGTGCGTGACGGACAGCAGCACGGCTGACAGGTCCGTCGGCGAGGGTGAGCTGGGCAGCGCGCCGGCGGCCTGGGCGTCGCGTACCGCGGCTGCCAGAAGTTGGTACGTCGTCTGTGCCTCTGCGACGAGGTCGGGGTGTCGACCGCGGGTGAGGTCGGTCCCGAAGATCAGTCGATAGTGCTCCGGTCGGGTCGCGGCGGTTTCCACGTATGCCTCCAGCATGCCTGCCAATCGGTCCAGCGGGTCGTCGGCGGTGGCTCGCTCGGTGGCGGTGAGCATCGACTGTCGCAGTTGTCGCATGGCCTCGGCGGCGACGGCGGCGAGCAACTCGTCCTTGTCGCTGAAGTGCCGGTACGGCGCCCCTCGGCTGACGCCCGCGGCAGCGCCGAGCGCGCGCAGCGTCACCGCCTCCAAGCCGTCGCTTTCCAGGATCTTGCTTGCCGTCCGCAGCAAGCTCTCACGGGTCCGCGTGGCGCGGGTGACCTGGCCGTCCGGCATACGCCCCCTCCTCAAAGTTGACATTGTCAACAACATCCGATTATTTTGTTGACGATGTCAACGTAGCAGGGAGATGACCATGTCACCGAAGGCCGTACCCGTCACCGTCCGGGCGGTCAGCCCCGCCGACCCGCAGACCAGCTTCCGGATCGGATCCACGGTCGACCTGACCCGGATCTTTACTGGCTTCGGTCCGCTGCCGGCGGTCGTCAGCGTGGCCGACCAGTCCGGGACCTGGGACCACGTCGGCGTTGCCCGTAACCCGGTGCTGTCCGACGGCACCAGCGCCTACGAGCAGATCACCGCGTACGATCAGCCCACCGGCTTCGCCTACGAGGTCAGCGGATTCACCAACGTGCTGAACCGCTTCGTGGTCGGCGCCCGCGGATCGTGGGTCTTCACACCCGCTCCCGGTGGCGGCACCGCGATCGAGTGGACGTATGCCTTCCGGCCTCGCCCGTTCCGCGGACTCGCGGTCCGCTTCTTCCTGGCTCCGCTGTGGCGGCCGTACATGCGCCGCGCACTCGCCGCCACAGTCCGCGAGATCGTCACCGCGCGCGAACCGGAGCGGCGATCCAGCCACGCGTGAACGGTCGGGCAACGAACCGTCTGATGATTCACAGGACAGGCTTTAGATCTCCTGGTGCACCCAGTGGTCGAGCGCCGCCACGGCCTGCACCCAGGCGGCCCGGTAGATGTCGCCGATGTCGAAGGCGCCGACCTTGAGCTGCTCCAGCCGGCGCCCGCCGTTCACCAGGTCTGGGGCGTATTCGAGGTTGCGGTGGAACTCCTGGAAGGCTTCGGTGGGAGGCGTGCGGGGTTCCCCGGCTCGGGGACTCGGGACGGGCACGCCGAGCCGAGAATACGCCGCCTATTGATCTTCGCTCAACGGACTTCCGGAATCCCGCTGAGATGCCCGGTTCTGCAGGGCCTCGGCGATGGCGGCGAACTCGCTCAGCGCCGCCTCCAGGTCCTCGCCCGGACCCCCAGCCAGGTGACCGAGGAGGAGGCCGGGGCCATCGGCGCCCGCTACGGCCTGCTCTGAGACCCGGTCCATTCTGCGATCCGGCGGAGTTCCCCGTCCCCGGGTTCCGCGGACCGCACCGGCCCCCGCCCCATCCGGGAAGCGGCACCGCATTCCCAGAAGATCCACACAAAGATCAAAAAATCCTCGTACATCATCTAGCATCGCCAGCAGAGCGATCAATCGGGGTCCGAGGAGAGCGTCATGGAAGACGAGCAGGCACCGGCCGGGATCGATCCGTCGATCCCCAGCGTGGCCCGGATGTACGACTACTACCTGGGCGGCAAGGACAACTTCGCCTCCGACCGCGAGGCCGCAGAGAAGATCATCCAGTTGATCCCGGAGTCACGGGCCAACGCCCGGTCCAACCGCGCTTTCCTCTCCCGCGCCGTAACCGAGCTCGCCCGGCGGGGCGTGCGCCAGTTCCTGGACATCGGCTCCGGCCTGCCCACCCAGGAGAACGTCCACCAGGTCGCCCACCGCGTCATCCCCGACGCGAAGGTCGTCTACGTCGACAACGACCCCATCGTCCTGGCCCACGGCCGGGCCCTACTGGAGGACAACCCCCACACCGTCGTCGTCCAGGCCGACATGCGCGAGCCCAAGGCCCTGCTCGACCACCCTGAGATCCGGGCGAGGATCGACTTCGACCAGCCGGTGGCCGTGATCCTGCTGTCCATGCTCCACTTCATCCCCGACGACGCCGACGCCGTGGCCATCGTCACGGCGGTCCGCGAGGTCATGGTGCCCGGCAGTCATCTGGTGATCTCTCACGTCCACGCCGGAGACCGTCCGGTGGCGGCCCACGACGAGGCGAAGGCGGTCTACCGCACCACCACCGCCGGATCGGTCACCACGCGGACCCCGGCCCACCTCGCCGCCTACACCGAGGGCCTGGAGGTGCTCGACCCCGGAATCGTCCCGGTCCAGGCCTGGCGTCCGGAGTTCGAGGAGGACACCGCGTACGACCTCGGCAAGCCCGGCATCCTCGGCGTGGTCGCCAGGGTGCCGTAAGCGGGGATGCACATGCTTCTCATGTGGTTCCCTGACTCGTCAGCCGCCGTCGCCGCCCCCCGGCTTGAGACAGGAGTCCTGCCGGGAGGATCGGGTCAGAGGTCAAACTCGCCGGCCCTGACGCCGCCGACGAAGGCCCGCCATTCGGCGGGGGTGAACAGCAGCTTGGGGCCGTCGGGGTCCTTGCTGTCGCGGACGGCGACCACACCGGGCAGGTTGTCGGCGACCTCGACGCACTGGCCGCCGTTGTCCGAGGAACGTGACGACTTCCGCCATACAGCGGCGCTCAGGTCCATTCCCGCTTCACATCCTCGATCATTTTGAGGGATATGCGCTCAGGATAGGCCCACAACCGGATCGCCTCATAGCGCTTCCAGATCGAGGCGACAAGGTCGCAGTCGGTGGCGATCTGCCCCTGAGCCGGTGAGTCCGCATGGACGACATCCGGTTGTCCGTTCGGCAGCTCAGCGATCATGAAGGCTCCCGCCAGCCCTGCCACGCACTCCGAATCGACCACCTGAATGGAGACATCAGGCCGTCGCGCGGCCTCCAGCAGATGGTCGAGCTGCTCCCGCATCAGATCCGGACCACCGATCCTGCGGCGCAGTACGCCTTCGTCGATGAGGACCAGAAGCATGGGAGGGTCGTCCCGGTCGAGAATTCGCTGCCGCTGCATGCGGGCTTCAACACGCTCCTCAACCCCTTCGGACGTGATCTGGGGTCCCCGGCTGAACAGATGACGCGCATAGGCCTCCGTCTGCAGCAGGCCCGGGACCAGCAGCGGGTCCCAGGAGCGGAGGACGAGGGCGGTGGGCTCGATCTCCTCGGCCCAGCTGCGGAACCAGACCGGGCCGCCGGGGTGGGAGACGATGCGCCGGTAGAGCCCGGTGAAGGAGACGCCGTCGGCCTCGCCGAAGAGCCGGTCCAGCTTCTCCGCGTCCGACCGCGACGGGGTCCGGGTGGCCATCTCCAGGCGGCTCACCTGCGTCTGCGTGCACCCGAGGCGGGCGGCCACGGCGGCCTGCGAGAGCTGCGCGGTCTCGCGCAGGCGGCGCAGCTCCGCGCCGAACCGCACGCGCGGCGACCCCGGGTCCAGAGGCGGCGCGACGCTCATCGCATTCCTCCCGAAATAGAGAAAAACGGTCTTTTCGATTAATCGGCTACACCGGCTCCACGCCTCGCCACGCCGACGGCCGTCATTATCGGGCGTCGCCTGGATTGCCGACCCCATTACCGATCAATCGACGGAAAGGCAGTCTAGGCGGAGGACTTCTCCGCCGGACAGCGCGGAAAAGGAAGCAGTCCATCACCTCCGGCCGGATCGCGGAGGGCGGGGTGCGGAATGCGGAGCACGGGATGTGCAGTGCGGATCAGGCCGCGCGCCGACCCTGCGGTTCCCTCCTCCTCTCCGCCGTGGGCGTCGGGCACGTATGGAAGGGCGGGACCATGACGGCGGGCGAGCGGTACGAGAGGTTCACGCATCTGGTGCGGCTGGGCTGGGACCTGCACGGTCTCGGCGTGTGCGCCTCACTGGTCCTCCCTGCCGGCGGGGAACCGGTCCTAGAGGTCCGCACGGCGGCCGGCGGCCCGGTCCGCATCACCGTCATCCGGCGCTACTGCGGCTGGGTGTTCACCTGGCGGCCGTGGTGGGCGCGACTGTGGCGGCGGGACAAATGGGTGGTGGCCGAGGCCGACAACGCCGCCGACATCATCATGGCCGAGGTGAACGCATGAGAATGCGCGACCCGACCCGCCGTTGCGACCCCGGAAAGGAATTCCCGGACACCACCCGGAGCACCTGGCAGCGGAAATTCCCGGGAAACGCGGCATCCGTCTCCCACGCCCGCGAATGGGCCCGGAACTCGTTGTCCGGGCGCCTGTCCGCCCCGGTCCTGGACGACCTCCGGCTCCCGCTGAGCGAACTGGTCACCAACGCGGTCGTGCACTCCGACTCCGGCCGTACGGCGGGCGGCCGGGTGACCGTGCGCCTGGCCCTGTCCCCCGGAGCCGTCCGCGTCGAGGTGACCGACGACGGCTCGGCCACGGGCGTGCCCGCCGTACGGGTGCCAGAACCCGACGACGACGGCGGGCGGGTCGGTCTGGTTCCGTCTGTCGGACCCGACTCTGATTTCAGGATTGACTTAATCAAGTAGACCCTGAAGCGGCGGCCGGACCACAGGACAGGAGGCACGGGTGAGTGAGACGACGGTGGCCGAGGTGATGGCCGAGGTGATGGCCGAGCTGGCGACGATGGAGGACCCGAAGGCGCGCGAGGTGAACGAGAGGCACGGCGACGATCACGGGGTGAACCTCGGCAGGCTGCGCGCGCTCGCGAAACGGCTGAAGACGCAGCAGGAACTCGCGCGCCGGCTCTGGGAGACGGATGACAGCGCGGCGCGACTGCTGGCGATCCTGATCTGCCGTCCGAAGGCGTTCGGGCGCGACGAGCTGGACGTCATGGTGCGCCAGGCGCGCACCCCCAAGGTGCACGACTGGCTCGTGAACTATGTGGTGAAGAAGAGCCCGCACGCCGAAGAGCTGCGCCTGGCCTGGTCCGCCGATCCGGATCCGGTGGTCGCGAGTGCCGGCTGGGCGCTGACCACCGAACGCGTGGCCAAGAAGCCCGAAGGGCTCGACCTCGCGGGACTGCTCGACGTCATCGAGGCGGAGATGAAGGACGCCCCGGACCGCCTGCAGTGGGCGATGAACCACTGCCTGGCGCAGATCGGCATCGAGCACGCCGAGCACCGCGCCCGCGCTATCGGCATCGGTGAGCGCCTGGAGGTGCTCAAGGACTATCCGACCCCGCCGAACTGCACGTCTCCGTTCGCGCCCGTCTGGATCACGGAGATGGTGCGCCGGCAGTATGACGGGTAGGAGGCTCCCTCCTACCCGGCTCCCCCGCGCGAGCGGACTGACCGCCGTTGTCTCCGGGAAGCGGCGGCTTCCGCCGCACGGCGGGGATCGAGGCCGTCGGGTTGACTCTCCCCGGGGGAAGGGGCGACGGTGAGCGGGTCAGAGTGTGATTGGGGTTGACGATGGTTCAGCTGGTGCTGATCGGCACGTTCTCGGCCATGACCAGGCTGTCGGTCAAGGCGCTGCGCCGCTACGACGAGCTGGATCTGCTGCGGCCGGCGAAGGTCGACGCCTCCAACGGCTATCGCTACTACGCGCTCAGCCAGGCGGGCAGAGCGGAGACGATCCGCAGGCTGCGGGCGCTCGACATGCCGATCGAGGAGATCAGGCGGGTGCTGGCGGCCTCCCCGACGGAGGTCTCCGACCTGCTGACCGCGCACCGGCGGCGGCTGCGGGCGGAGCGCGACCGCCACGATCACATGCTGGCCATCGTCACCCGGTTGATCGACGGCGAGGAGAGCCTCATGGACTACACGATCACTGTCGAGACCCTGCCCGCGCAGACCGTGGCCTCGGTGCGCCGCCGTACCGATCTGGCCGGTGTCGGCGCGGCGGTCGCCGAGGGCTTCGGCACCGTCATCGGGGTCCTCACGCAGGCCGGCCGGCAACCGGCCGGCGCCCCCTTCCTGGTGTTCCATGACGTCATCGACGCGGACAACGACGGCGAGATCGACGTCTGCATACCGATCGCGTCACCCGTCGCCGCGCCCTCCTCCGTGCAGGTCGGCCGGACGGACGAGGTCACCGCCGCGGTCACCGTCCACCAGGGCCGCTACGACGAGGTCGCTCGCGCCTATCACGCCCTGACCTCCTGGATCGCCCGGCACGGCCACGAGATCGCCGGTCCGCCGCGGGAGACCTACCTCAACGATCCGGCCGTGACCGCCGAGGCGGACCTGCTCACTCAGGTGGCCTGGCCGATCCGGCGGCCGACGGAGTGATCATGAGTTGATCGACCGCACTCCGCCCGGCCGCCCCCGCTCCGGCCGGGCGGGGACCGGAGAGGCCCCGCACCGGCGTGAGCACTCGGCGGCAAGACGCGGCCGGCATTCAGAGACCGATGTCCCGATGGATGTCAGTCCTCACCGAACATCGCCGACAGCCCGCCCGGCATCTGCAGCAGGATCACGGCGCGGCTGAGATCCCGGTTGAGGTGGGCTGGAGCATCGTCCCGCCTGATCTCCAGGTGGCGCACGCTGATTCCGACGCCTCGCCGGGAGACGCCCGTCTCCGTCAGCGCTGTCAGTCCGCTGCCGGGTAGGCGTACCTCGTGATCCAGAGCCCGGGGATCACCTCGACGTTCTCGGCGCCGCCGAACCCGAGCCGCTCGTAGAGCGTGCGGGCGGGCACGTTCGCCCTGCCGGTGGACACCGTGATCCGGCGTCCACCCGCCCGGTTCATCAGCTCTCCCGTCAGCGCCCTTCCGATCCCGCGCCGGTGCGCTCCCGGATCCACGACGAGCCGGTCGATGTCCACCTCGTCCTCCGTCTCCGACCACGCCACGGCCCCGACCAGCCGGTCACCGTCGAAGGCGCCCAGCCAGGTCAGCGGCTCGGCACGCAGATCCTCCAGGGTCTCGTGGAGCGCGGGGATGCGGTCATCTCCGATGATCTCCGCCTCGACGGCGTAGGCCGCGTGCTGGACGGCCAGCACCTCCTTCGCCAGGGTCTCATCGTCGAGTGTCATGTCCGCGATGCGCATCCCATGATTGTCGCAGCCAGGCAGCCGGGCAGCCGGGCGGGCGTCCAGGCAGGCATCGCCGGATCCGCCGGCGGTCCTCCACCCGGCCGCCGGCCCGCCGGGCGGAGACCGCCGCCTGAGCGGCGGGACTCTCCACCCGGCGAGGGCGGCGGAACCGTCAGGCGGTCGCCTTGAGGACCGCCAGGGAGCGGGCGGGCAGGGTGAGGTCGTCGCCGTCGAGGTGGGTGCCGGGGTCGGAGGCCAGGACGATCTCGGCGGGCCGGACCCGGAGCGCGACCGGGGACCGGCCGAGGTTGGCGGCCACCCGGAACGCGCCCCGGTGCACCACCAGCCAGGAGCCCTCGTGCTCCACCCGGACCCGGTCCAGCCGCGGGTCGGACAGGTCGGGATGGGTACGGCGGAGCGCGATGAGCGCCCGGTACCAGTCGAGGTGGGCGCGGTGCGCGTCCTGCTCCAGTTCGCTCCAGTCGAGCTTGGAGCGCAGGAACGTCAGCTCCTCGCCGGGGTCGGGGGCCTTGTCCGCCCAGTCGTCGTAGCCGAAGCCGACGAACTCCCGGCGCCGCCGGTCGGCCTCGCCCTCGCGCAGCTGCGGCTCGACGTGGTCGGTGAAGAACAGGAACGGCGTGCGCGTCCCCCACTCCTCCCCCATGAACAGCATCGGGGTGAAGGGCGAGGTCAGCAGGAGCCCGGCGGCCAGCCGGAGCGCCTCGGGGTCGACCCGGTCGCCCTCGGCCCGGTTGCCGATCTGGTCGTGGTTCTGCGCGCAGACGACGAACCGGTGGCCGGGCACGTGCCGGGCCGGGCGGCCGTGGCGGCGGCCCCGGAACGACGAGTAGGTCCCGTCGTGGTAGTAGGCCGAGGTCAGCACCTTGGCCAGGGCGTCGGCCGGGGAGCCGGACGGCCCTCCGGCGAAGTCGTCGTAGTAGCCGTGCCGCTCGCCGGTGACCGCCGTGTGCAGGGCGTGGTGCACGTCGTCGTTCCAGGCGGCGGCCAGGCCGTACCCGCCGGCCTCGCGCGGGGTCATCAGCCGGGGGTCGTTGAGGTCGGACTCGGCGATGAGCGTCAGCGGGCGGCCGAGCGCGGCCGACAGGGCGTCGACCTCGGTGGCCAGCTCCTCCAGGAAGTGCACGGCCCGCTTGTCGTGCAGCGCGTGCACGGCGTCCAGCCGCAGGCCGTCGACGTGGTAGTCGCGCAGCCACTGCAGCGCGTTGCCGATGAAGTAGCGCCGCACCTCGTCGGAGCCGGGGCCGTCCAGATTGACCGCCTGGCCCCAGAAGGAGGAGGCGGAGGAGTGGAAGTACGGGCCGAAGGGGGCCAGGAAGTTGCCGGACGGGCCGAGATGGTTGTAGACGACGTCGAGGATCACGCCGAGTCCCTGGCGATGGCAGGCGTCCACGAACCGCTTGAACCCGTCGGGACCCCCGTAGTTGTCGGTGACGGCCCACAGGTCCACCCCGTCGTAGCCCCAGTTGCGCCCGCCCGGGACCGGCGGCACCGGCATCACCTCGACGAAGTCGACGCCCAGCGCCACCAGGTGCTCCAGCTTGCCGATCGCCGCCTCGAACGTGCCCTCCGGAGTGAAGGTCCCGATGTGCAGCTCGTAGACGATCGAGCCGGGCAGGGCCCGTCCCGTCCACAGGTCGTCGCTCCAGGCGAACCGGTCGTGGTCGTAGACCCGGCTCGGCCCGAAGATGCCCTCGGGCTGCCACCGGGTCCGGGGGTCGGGCAGCGGGTCGCCGCCGTCCAGCCGGAACCGGTAGTCGGTGCCGTGGCCGGCCCCCGGCACCTCCGCCGACCACCAGCCGCCGTTCCCGCGCCGCATCGCGTGCCGGGTCCCGTCGACCTCCACCTCGACGCGCCCGACTCCGGCGCCCACACCTCGAACATGCGTCAGTCCCTTTCCAGAAGCGCGACCGGGTGGCAGGAGAGCAGATGGGCCATGGGGATCCGCCCGGTGTGCTCGGCTCCGGACAGCAGGTCCCGCCAGTGGCCGGGCGGGAGCGTGAGCGTCTCGCTCCCCCAGCCGCCGCGCCGTTCCAGCCCCACCGGGAGCCTGGTCGCCACGGCCACGGCCCGCTCCCCGCGGGCGAAGGCGACCGCGTGCCCACCGGCCTCCAGCGGGACGTACGGCGCCGCGGGGTCGATCCGCCGCCGCAGGCCGAGCGCCTGCCGGGTGACGAGCAGCTTGGCGGCGTCCCACTCGGACCAGCCGGCCCCGGCGGCCCCCGCGGACCCCGCCAGCGCTGCGGACCCGGCCGATCCGGCGGACCCGGGAGCACCGGACGGTCCGGGAGCCCCGTCACCGGCGAGCATCCGGGCGCGCAGGCCGAAGTCGACCGGGCGGCGGTTGTCCGGGTCGACCAGGGAGAAGTCGGTGATCTCGTTGCCCCAGTACAGGTCCGGCACGCCCGGCATCATGAGCTGGACGAGCTTCTGGCCCAGCGAGTTGGACCGGGCGTAGGGCTCGATCCGGGCGGCGAACTCCCCGATCGAGGGGCCGCACTCGTCGATCGCCCGCTCCACGAAGGCCCGCAGGCCCTTCTCGTAGGACGGGTCGGGCGTGGCCCAGGAGATCGCGGTCTTGGCCTCGCGGGCCGCCTTGAACAGGTAGTCGAAGAACCGGTCCGGGCCGATCGGCCAGGCCGCCATCAGGTTCTGCCAGGCCAGGTAGTCCAGCGCCGGATCGAAGGAGACCTTCGCGGCCCACTCCTCGACCGCCTCCGTCCACTCTCCGGGCAGCTCCGAGAGCACGGCCAGCCGGGCCCGGACGTCCTCCGAGCGCTTGGTGTCGTGGGTGGACAGGGTCGTCATCGTGCCCGGGGCCATCCGGTGGCAGAACGCGTGGAACTCCTCCACCGGCCCGCCGAACCGGTCGGGCTCGCCTCCCACCTCGTTCAGGCAGGCCAGCGGGTACCAGCGGTAGAGGGCGGTGTCCTCCACCCCCTTGGCCATCACCGGGCCGCAGGTCTGCTGGAACCGCACCACGGCCTCGGCCGGGCCGTACAGCACCTTCTCCACCGTCTCGGCGACGGGCGCGCCCTCGGGCAGCCGCGCGGCGGCCAGCTCGCCGGCCGCCTCCACGATCACCGCCGAGGCCGCCGGCACCGGCTCCCCGGGGACGGCGTAGGCCCGGTAGACCGGCATGGCCGCCAGCAGTTCGGCGAGCGTGTCGCGGTCGGTGCCGACGACCGCGTGCAGCCGGTCGACCTCGGCGCCGAAGAACAGGTCGAGGACGTGCTTCTTGGCGGTGTAGACCACCTCCGCGTAGTCGCGCGGCATCCCGGTCCGCCGGACGAACTCCTCGACCAGCGGCTCCTCGCCCGCCGGGTCGACGAAGAGCCCGGTGATCCGGTTCAGCGCCTCGTAACCGGTGGTGCCGTCGCACGCCCAGTCGTCCGGGAGCCGCTCGTCGCCGACGAGGATCTTCTCGGCGACCGTCCACACGCCCGACTCCGCGCGCAACCGGGCCAGGTAGCCGCGCGGATCGGCCAGGCCGTCGGGGTGGTCGACCCGCAGTCCGCCGATCACGCCCTCGGCGACCAGGTCCAGGATCACCCGGTGGGTGGCGTCGAAGACCTCCGGGTCCTCCACCCGCAGGCCGATCAGCGAGGACACGTCGAAGAAGCGCCGGTAGCCGGGGCCGCGCCGCCAGTCGACCAGCCGGTAGTAGGTGTCCGGGTAGGGGAACGCGTGGTCGTGGTAGCGCAGCACGTCGCCGTCGACCACGGGCTCGGTGTCGTCGCCGATGACCGGCATGTTCACCTTGCCGCCGGTCCACTCGACGTCGAACCACGACGCGTACGGCGAGGCCGGCCCCTCGGCGAGCACCGACCACAGCGGCGCGTTGCCCGACTCGGGCACCGGGACCGTCATGTGGTTGGGCACGATGTCCACCACGATGCCGATCCCGTGCCCGGCCAGCGTCGCGGCCATCGCCCGCAGGCCCTCGATCCCGCCGAACTCCTCGCGGATCCGCGAGTGGTCGGTGACGTCGTAGCCGTGCCGCGACTCGGGCACGGCCTGCAGGACCGGCGAGAGGTAGACGTGGCTCACCCCGAGGTCGCGCAGGTAGGGGGCGAGCTCGGCGACCCGGGCGAAGCCGAAGTCGGGAGTCAGCTGGAGGCGGTAGGTGGACACCGGCGCGGGCCCGGAGCCGCCCCCGGTCGTGGACGCAGCCGTGGACGCGGTCGTGGACGCAGCCGTGGACGCAGCCGTGGGACGGGCGCCGGACGCGGGGTCGGACGTGGACGTGGACGCCGGGTCGGGTACGGGCTCAGACACGGCGCAGCACCCGCATCGAGCGGCCCGACACCGGCACTCCCTCTCCCGCCCGGCAGACCGGGGTGTCGACCGTGATCGGCAGCGCCGTGTCGATCTCCGTCAGCCACATGTCGCCGTAATCCTCCGGAATCGTGAACTTGATGGTCTCGTGGTGGGCGTTGATCAGCAGCAGGAACGAGTCGTCGGTGATGCGCCGGCCCCGGCGGTCCGGCTCGGTGATGGACTCGCCGTTCAGGAAGACGGCCAGCGACCTGGCGTACCCGACGTTCCAGTCGGCGTCGGTCATCCGCGTCCCCTGCGGGGTGAGCCAGGCGATGTCGCTCAGCTCGTCCTCCGACCCGCGCACCGGCCGGCCGTAGAAGAAGCGGCGCCGCCGGAAGACCGGGTGGTCGGCGCGGAGCTTGGCCAGCTTCCGGGTGAACTCCAGCAGCAGCCAGTTCTCCCGGACGTCGGACCAGTCGACCCAGCTGAGCTCGTTGTCCTGGCAGTAGACGTTGTTGTTGCCCTGCTGGGTGCGGCCGAGCTCGTCGCCGTGGGAGAGCATCGGCACGCCCTGCGACAGGAACAGCGTGGTCAGGAAGTTGCGCTTCTGCTGCTCGCGCAGCGACTCGATGGCCAGCGTCGCGGGCCCCTCGGCCCCGCAGTTCCAGGACCGGTTGTCGTCGGTGCCGTCGCGGTTGTCCTCGCCGTTGGCCTCGTTGTGCTTGTGGTTGTAGGAGACCAGGTCGGTGAGGGTGAAGCCGTCGTGGCAGGTGACGAAGTTGATGGAGGCGGCGGGGCGGCGGCTGTCGTCCTGGTAGAGGTCGCTGGAGCCGGTCAGCCGCGAGGCGAACTCGGGCAGCGCGGCGGGCTCGCCCCGCCACAGGTCCCGGATCGTGTCGCGGTAGCGGCCGTTCCACTCGGTCCACCGGGCCGGGAAGTTGCCCACCTGGTAGCCGCCGGGCCCGACGTCCCACGGCTCGGCGATGAGCTTGACCCGCGACAGCACCGGGTCCTGCTGGACCAGGTCGAAGAAGGCGCTCAGCCGGTCCACCTCGTGCAGCTCGCGGGCGAGCGTGGCCGCCAGGTCGAACCGGAACCCGTCCACGTGCATCTCGGTGACCCAGTAGCGCAGCGAGTCCATGATCAGCTGGAGCACCTGGGGCGAGCGCATCAGCATGCTGTTGCCGGTGCCGGTGGTGTCCATGTAGTAGCGCCGGTCGTCCTCGACGAGCCGGTAGTAGGCCTCGTTGTCGATGCCGCGCATGCTCAGCGTCGGGCCCAGGTGGTTGCCCTCGGCGGTGTGGTTGTAGACCACGTCGAGGATGACCTCGATGTTCGCCTCGTGCAGCGCCTTGACCATGGCCTTGAACTCCAGCACCTGGCCGCCGCGCTGGCCGCTGCTGGAGTAGGTGTTCTGCGGGGCGAAGAAGCCGATGGTGTTGTAGCCCCAGTAGTTCGTCAGCCCCTTGTCGACGAGCATGTGGTCGGTGACGAACTGGTGCACCGGCATGAGCTCGATCGCCGTCACGCCGAGCGCGGTCAGGTGGTCGATGATCTCGGGGTGCCCGATGGCGGCGTAGGTGCCGCGGATCCGCTCCGGGATCTTCGGGTGGTTGATCGTCAGGCCCTTGACGTGCGCCTCGTAGATCACCGTGTCGTGGTACGGCGTGGCGGGCGGGCGGTCGTGCCCCCATCCGAAGAACGGGTTGATCACCACGGAGCGCGGCATGAACGGCGCCGAGTCCGCGTCGTTGCGGCTGTCCGGCCGCCCGAAGCGGTAGCCGTACACCGCCTCGTCCCACGCCACGTCGCCCTCGATCGCCTTGGCGTAGGGGTCGAGGAGGAGCTTGGCGGGGTTGCAGCGCTGCCCGCCGCCCGGGTCGTAGGGCCCGTGCACGCGGTAGCCGTACCGCTGCCCGGGGCCGACCCGGGGCAGGTAGCCGTGCCAGACGTGGCCCTCGACCTCGGTGAGGGAGACCCTGGTCTCCTCGCCCTCGTCGTCGAACAGGCACAGCTCGACCTTCTCCGCGGCCTCGGAGAAGAGCGCGAAGTTGGTCCCCGCGCCGTCATAGGTGGCCCCGAGAGGGTAGGGGTCACCCGGCCAGATTTCGATCATTTCACCGCCCTTCAGCGGTGTGGAGACATGCCCAATGCTCCCCCGTGCATGCATGTTCCGCCATCTCCGGCGCGCCGGATTCCAGCCTCAGCCGGAGAGGCGCGCCCGCAGCTCCCGCAGGGCCGGTTCGTGGACGCGGACGCCGGCGCGGCGCACGAACGCCTCGGCCGCCCGCAGGTGCTCCTCCGCTCTCTCCCCGTCACCGTCCAGCAGGGCCAGCCTGGCCAGGCACAGGTCGGTGACCGACCAGCCCAGCAGGCGTCCCGCGTGCGGCGCCAGGTGACCCGTCAGGGCCCGGCCCGCCTCCGCCTCCCCGAGCGCGGCGCAGAGCTCGCCGGCCGCGTCCGCGACGAACCGGTAGCCCAGGTCGGGCAGGAGCTCCGCGAACCCGTCGCGGGCGAGGCCGGCGAAGTCCGCCCGCGCCTCCTCCACCCGGCCCAGATCGGCCAGGGCCAGGCAGCGCAGGACCCGCCAGGGCCGCTGCCCGGGACGCGAGCCGAGGATCCCGTCGGCCAGGGCCAGCGCCTCGGCCGGGCGTCCGGCCGCGCGCAGGGCGAGGAAGCGGAGCGTCTCGTGCCGCAGGTGCGCGTCGTCGCGGCCGAGCGCCCCCTCCGGGTGGGCCGCCCCCGACTCCTCGGCCGCCGCGAGGGCCTCGCCGAACCGCCCGTCCAGGTAGGCGTGGACCGCGCTCTGCCAGGCGGCGAGACCGGCCAGCGAGGGGAGCCGGAGCCGCTCGGCGATCTCCCGCAGCCAGGCGAGGGTCTCGGCCGCGCCGTCGCGCTCCCCCCTGGCGGTCCGCTCGACGTGGTCGGTCTCCCGGCCGATCCACTCGGTCACCAGGTCGCCGGTGCGCACGCCGAGCTCCACGATCTCGTCGATGACCGCCCGCCGCAGGTCGTGGTCGTCGCCGGAGCGGAGCAGCAGCTCCCAGGCGATCAGCGTCCTGGACAGCGTCCGCTCGTCGCCGCCGCGGCGCGCCAGCCGTACGGCCTGCTCCGCGAGTTCCAGGCTGCGCGCGACGGGCCGTCCCGTGGAGCCGATGAACGCCGAGGCGGCCAGCAGCCGGGCGCGCCACGGCGAGCCTTCGGCCAGGTCCGAGGCGAGCGCCCGGTCGATGCGCTCGGCGAGCCGCTCGACCCCGGTCACCTCCTCGTACATGGCTGTGTAGATCTGGTCCGACAGGCCCAGCGCCGCCCTGGCCAGCCGGTTGTCGTCGCCGAGGTCCTCGGCGATCCCCGCGGCCTCCTCCAGGCAGGCGTGGGCGGCCGTGCTCATGCCCGCCGCCGCCCGCGCCTCGGCCAGGTCGAGCAGGAGGTCGCAGCGGAGCGCGTCGTCGGACCGGGGCAGGGCGCCGATCAGGGTGATCGCCCGCTCCAGGTGCTCCACCGCGTCCTCGTGCGCGAACTGGGCCGTGGCCTGCGCCGCCGCGCGCCGGGCGTAGCCGATGGCCTTGCCCGCCGTGCGCCCGCTCAGCACGCCTTCGCCGTAGTGGTGGGCGATCTCGACCAGCCGGGTTCCGCTCCGCTCCTCCAGCACCTCGGCGATCCGGGCGTGCAGGCGCCTGCGCCGCAGCGGCGGCAGCGCCTCGCGCAGCACGTCCCGGACGATGTCGTGCACGAACCGGCAGGCCGGCCCGTCCCCCTCGGTCAGCAGCCGGGCCCGGACCGCGGCGTCGAGGATGTCGAGCGCCTCCTCCTCGGGCAGGTCCACGACCCGGAACAGGATGTCGGCCGGCGCGTCCCGGCCGAGCAGGGCGGCGACGGTCAGCACCTCCTCCGTCCGGGGCGGCAGTCCGGCCATCCGGCCGCGCACCACGTCCGACAGGTCGGCCAGCGCGGCCGGGCCCGCCGGGGCCTCCGATGCCGCCGGTGTCCTCACATCCCTCCTGAGTCCCCGCGTCTCCCCGGTTTCCCGGACTCCCGGGGACCGGGTCCCCGAGGCCCCCGCCCCCTCGGTCAGGTGCAGCACCTCGCCGAGGAAGAACGGGTTGCCCGCGGTGAGCCGGGCCATCTCCGCGGCCCGGCCGGTGTCGGCCCCGGCCCGGCGAGGTACTCGCGGATGTCGTCCTCGGCCAGGCCCCGTACGGCGAGCCGCCGCACGTGCGCCAGCCGTACCAGTGCGCCGAGGGCGTGCTCCAGCGCCCCGCCGGGCCGTACGTCGGTGTCCCGGTAGGTGGCCACCACGGTCAGCTCCGGGCAGAGCCGGGTCGAGGCGAGGAACTCCAGCAGCCGGATCGAGGAGGCGTCGGCCCACTGGAGGTCGTCCAGGACGATCAGGACGCTGCCGTACCCGTTCAGCAGCCGGGCGAAGGCCTCGTAGAACCGGAACCGCCCGCCCTCGCCCTGCCCGCCCGGTCCCGTCCCCGGAGCGAGCGGCCCCACCGGACCCGCATCCGGTCCTGCCGGGCCCGCCGGGCCCGTGCCCGACGCGAGCGGCCCCGGCAGGTCCGAACCGGCCCCTGCGGGACCCGTCACCGGACCCATCACCGGGCCCATCACGCGGCCCATCACGGGGCCCATCACGGGGCCCATCACGGGGTCCGCACCGGGTCCCGCCAGCTCCGCGGCGGCCTGCGTCCACGGCCAGAAGGGCGGGGCGCCGCTCCCGTCCCAGCAGCGGCCCCACGCCACCCGCCGCCCGGCGGCCTGCGCGGTCGCCGCGGCGTGCTCGGCCAGGCTCGTCTTCCCGATGCCGGGTTCCCCGGCCAGCAGCACCACCCGGTGTCCGTCGCCGGTGACCGCGCGGTCGAGGACGGCCGTCTCCGCGTCCCGGCCGACCAGCCGGGGCGCCGGAACCGCCGAGACGGTGGGCACCGCGGAAGCCGCCGACCCCGCCGAGGGCATGATGCCCGTCCCGCGTGCCTCCTGGGCCTCTGGCCGGGGGGTGAGCGCCGGGTCCTGGGCGAGGATGCGCCGTTCCATCTCCCGCGCCGGCGGACCGGGGTCCAGGCCCAGTTCGTCCACCAGGAGCCTGCGGCCCTCGGCGAGTACGGCCAGCGCGTCGGCCTGCCGCCCGGCCTGGTAGAGGGCGTGCGCGCCGAGCACGCGGAGCCGTTCCCGCAGCGGGTGGGCAGCCGTCAGCCTGGCCAGCCCACCGGTGAGCGCGTCACCCCGGCCCAGAGCCAGGGCGGCCTCGGCGGCGTCCTCCTCCAGCGCCAGCCGGAACTCGGCCAGGTGGGCCCGCTCCTGCTCCGCCCAGGAGGCGCCGGTGAAGTCGGCCAGCGGCTCTCCCCGCCACTCCCCCAGCGCCCGCCGGAACTCCCGCTCCGCACCCGCGTGGTCCCCGGCGGCGGCCAGTCGCCCGCCCTCGGCCGCGTGCCGGCGTGCCCGCGCCAGATCGAGGTCCGTCTCGCCGATCGCGAGGGCGTATCCGCCGGGACGGCTGACCAGGACCGACGGGGGCGTGTTCCGCCGCCGGTCCGGCTCGAAGACCCGGCGGAGCTTGGAGACGTAGGCCTGGACTGTGTTGACCGCCCCCGGCGGGGGCCCGTCCTCCCAGAGCACGTCGATGATCCGTGCCGGGGCGACCGGCCGGGGCGCGGCCAGCATGCACAGGGCCAGCACCGCCCGCTGCTGGTGGGGGCCGATGTCCAGCGGTTCCCCGCCGTCGCCGACCACGCCGACCGGCCCCAGCACCCGAAAGTCCACCTCGGCCACCTCGCTCCCGAACTGCGCCGATGCTAGCCCTTCACGCCCCATGCCCGGTCCACGGCGACCCGGCCGGTCCACGGCGCGGCAGGTTCCCGCCCCGGGCCTCCCGGCCGCCTCGTTCCGGTGAGCGACCCGCCGCCGCCCTGGCGCGGAGACCGGTTCTGCGCGGAGGCTGTAGGACGATGGAAGGGTGAGCTTCAAACTGGCCGTCTGGTACGAGCCCAAGCCGATCACCAAGGAACACGCGGAGAACGTCTTCCAGGCGCTCCGCCGGGGGGAGCCCGACGCCGCGGCGGCGCATCCCGGGGTGGCGGCGTTCGCCGAGCGCCTGCCCGAGGCCCGGCAGGTCTCCCCGGAGTACGCCCTCGTCACCGTGGAGCGCGAACGAGCCGACGAGGTGTCGGGGGTCGCCTTCGAGGCGGCCCGGGAGTGCGAGCTGGTCTGCTACGACCCGCAGCGCCGGCTGGTGCACAACCGCGAGCCGCTGGGCTCCTATCCCGGCATGCAGATGCACACGGGCGACGGGATGATCCTGATCGACCCCGACCTCCAGCTCGTCCACGACGCGCTGGCCACCATGGGCCCGCAGAACCCGTTCACCGCCCTGGTCGTCTTCGGCGAGCACTTCATCCAGACCTCCCCGGAGCCCGGCGGCTACGAGTTGGAGTACAAGGACAGCGTCCGCAACGCCATGTTCCGCACGCACGTCGCGGGCCTGGAGACGATCCAGGACGCCTTCGCCGAGTACGCCGTCGACAACCGGGCCTTCCTGGAGCGCCACGACTGGGAACAGGTCTGACCCCTCGTCTCACGACATCAGACGCCTTGGACCTGCCCAGGAGGCAACGAGAGGCATGCCCAGTAGGTCTTCGACAAGAATCGCGAGAGAGCCCGCAATCGTGGCCGGATCGTCGAGGACATCAACAGCTTGAGCAGCCAACGTCGCAAGTGGTCCGTTCGGATCGCATCCGTGTTCCGCGAGAGTTTGGAGAGCCGAACGTGTGACCTCACCAGCGAGAGGATCGGCGCTGAGAGTCGCCAGGCGTTCAGCGAGTGGCTCGGCGTCAACAGATTGGAGCAGGCGCAGGATGTCCAATCCATCTTTGGCCTGAAGCCGATGGGGGGTGGATAGCCGTTCTTGAATTTTCACGATCTTGGCCACCACCAGCGCCGCAGGGCCGGCGACTCGGATGACTGCCCGCCTGGCGTCCGACACGTCGAATGATGTGATCTCATGCTCCTGATTGTCCACCAGAGCGGGCTCGAGGCCCGATGTCCTCCGAGCCACCTGATTGCCGTGGATGGGGAGACGCGCCCCGCGTCTCCCGCCGGCTCCGCTCAGAGCTTCCGGAACCATCAGATCCACCGCGACGCCCGAGGTTCCGTGCCAAGAACCCGGATTGGCTCCCGGAACGAAACCGGCCGCTCGCATGGCCGCATCAAGCAACGGTTCGTCTCGGAGTCGGCTCGGCACCAGAGCGAGATCCGCGTCGGTGGTCGTAGGCGCCACCGCGAGATCGGAATCCCCAGTGTGCAGATACACGGCCTGGGCACCCACCAGGACGACCGCGTCGCGGTGATACTCCAGCGCGTCAAGGGCATCGAGCAGCACGCGCCGAGCGAGAACGTATTCCGCCGATGTTCGATGATGACTCATCCAGTCCACCTCTCGTCCTCGGCCGCCAGGATCTGGAGTAGCTGCTCGGCTTCCTGTGGAGATCGTCCGGGGCCGGTCATGAGATCGATGACGGCCTGGCTCGGGCTGACGTAGCTCACTCGGTCATGAGTACGGCCGTGGCGGTAGACGATCGGATCAAACGGTTCGACCAGCAGCACATTGGCGCCGCGGTCCACCTGCCGCAGCCGTAGTATCCGCTGTGCGGCAACGGCGTCATCGACGAAGACCGTCAACAGTGACAGCGGAGTGATCGCAGCGTGGCCTTCGGGGAGGTATGCCCGTAGGGCTGCCGTAGCGGTCACAGCGTATGACCGTCCGTACTCGGTCAGATCATTCACTGTTCGATCCACGCCTCGAGGTGCCAGCACAGGGACGGCGTTGTTCGTCGCCGTCAGGTGATAGTCCTGAGCCCATCGGCGCAGCAGCGAACCTTTACGCACATCGACGACCGCACCAGCGTGATCACGCTCGATCAGCACCTCGCGGTTCAGCAGATCAAGGACCCGTGAAGCGGTCGCGGCACCTACCTCTGCCCGCACCGCCAGTTCACGGACGCCGAACGGTCCGTCCTCATCGAGCAACGTCCGGATGACGCGTGCGGTGCCTGCGCCCCGCAGCGAACGGAGCCGCCGGTCCTTGTCCGCGCCGTACGGATCCCGGCTCGCACCTACTCGATCCACGAAGAACGACGGCCGCCCCACGTGCATTCGGAGATTGCCTGTGGCATCGAACCATCCCACATCTTCCGCGGACAGAAGTTCCCGGGCCCGCGGAGACACGAAAGGCGCGGCGACGATGAATGCCGTCGAGGTCTGCGGATCTTCTGATCGACAGCGCTCGAACAGACGGGAGAGCACCGTCGCATCCCGGGATTCGACCACCCGCTTGGTCTCTACAAGGATCTGCGCCTTCGCCCGATCAGGTGCGCGGAGCTCAAGTATCGAGTCGACGCCTTGATCATTCCTGCTCTCCATCTGCCGAAGCTCCCAGCCGGGAGGGAGGATCGTCCGAAGCGTCTCCAGCAGGGAGGCCAGAAGTTCCGTTCCGCCAATAGGCCTGTTCCGCTTCACGCGGAACAGGCTATATTGCGGTACAGCATCACGTGGTGAAACCGGGAAAACAGATGGCTCGGGATCCGCCACACCGAGTCAGGGTCATTGCGTACCAGGAACGACCGCGCCGGAGAGCAGTGATCTCCTCGGTACCCGGCGCGTCCCCGCTCTCGGCGATCAACCGATGCGGTCAGCCGGTGCGGCGGGAGCGGACCAGGGCCAGCCCGCCGAGGGCCACGGCGACCAGCCCGACCACCAGGGACAGGAAGCCCCCGACTATTCCGTAGCCGGTGCCGGGACCGCCCTCGGCGGCGGCCACGACCGACCCTCCGACGATCGCGCCGACCAGCCCCGCCGCCAGGGCCGCGAAGGCTCCCTTTCCCCCGGTGCCGAGGCGACCGGCGGGGCGGGCCAGGGCCAGCCCGCCGACGACCACACCGGCCAGCCCCAGCAGCGCGCCCACCAGAGACCAGAAGCGTCCTGTGGTCAGGGTGTAGGCGTCGGTGACGGCCGGCTGGGCCAGGACGTGCGCGGCCGCCGGTGCGGCGAGCCCGAGAACGCCGAGCGGGGCGGCTGCGGCGGCGAGCAGATGACGGACCGACATGGGTGCTCCTTCTCTCCTGCGACTTCTCTCCTACGACCGGACACCGCCTGATCATGTCCGCCGGACCCGCCACCCGTCGTCCGGCGGACGCAGACGATTCGCGCTGCGGCCGACGCCGCATCCGGCTACCGCGGACGCCGCAGGAGCCGCGCGGATACCGCGTGCGCGGTAGGCGGCCGATCATCCGTACGCGGGATTCGCCGCGTGCGGGCATCCGGTTAGGGTTCGCGCATGAGCACAGGGCGGACCGGTATCGGGACCGGTGTCCGGACCGCTGTCCGGTCCGGCGTCTGGGCCGCTGTCCGGTCCGGCATCCGGGCCGCCGTCCGGGCCGGTGTGCGGGCCGGTGTCGGAGACTGGGTGATCACCGTCGGCGTGGCGGCGGCGCTGCTGTTCACCGGGCTGTCCGGGCGGCACTCCCACCCGGACCTCGCCCCGCTGGGCTACGCGTTGCTGCTGGCCGGCGGGCTGACGCTGGCCGCGCACCGCCGGGCCCCGGTCACCGTACTGGCCGTGACCGGGCTGTGCGCGGTGGGTCACCAGGCCGTCGGTCTCGACGTGCCCGCCGTCGCGTACCTGTTCGCGGTGTACGCCGCGGTACGGGCGGGCCACCGCGTCATCGCGGTGGCGGGTACGGTGACCGTGCTGGTCGCCCTCCCGCTCGCGCTGCTGGCCTCTTCCCACGATCTGTCCGTGGGCGGGGCGCTGGCGCAGAGCCGGGACGCCCTCCAACTGGCCTGGCTGGTCGCCGCCGGAGCGGCGGGTGAGGCGCTGCGGCAGGCCGAGCGGCGGGCGGAGGAGGCCGAGCGCACCCGCGAGGAGACCGCGCGGCGCCGCGCCGACGAGGAGCGGCTGCACATCGCACGGGAGCTGCATGATTCGCTCACCCACCAGATCTCCGTCATCAAGGTGCAGGCCGAAGCCGCCGTCCACGTGGCCCGCAAACGGGGCGAACCGGTGCCGGAGGCCCTGCTGGCGATCCGGGACGCCGGTCGTGAGGCGGCCCGGGAACTGCGGGCGACCCTGGAGGCGCTGCGCGACGACGGCAAGAGCCCGCCGCACGGGCTCGACCACGTCCCGGAACTGGTGCGACGGGCCCGGACGGCCGGTCTGGACGCGACGCTGACGATCGAGGGGCATCGAAACGACGTGCCGGCCGCGGTGGAGCGGACCGCGTACCGGATCGTTCAGGAGTCGCTGACCAACGTCGCCCGGCATGCCGCCGCCACCACCGCGTCGGTCCGGATCGACCACCGTCCCGACGCCCTGGTCATCCGGGTCGACGACGACGGCACGGCCGCGCCGCACGCCGTACCCGTACCCGGCGTCGGGCTGCTCGGCATGCGCGAACGCGTCACCGCCCTCGGCGGTCGCCTGCGGGCGGCGCCGCGCGGCGAGGGCGGCTTCACCGTCCACGCCGAACTCCCCCTGGAGCGAACGCCGTGATCCGTGTCCTGCTGGTCGACGACCAGCCGCTCATCCGCAGCGGGTTCCGCGCGCTCCTCGACCTGGAGGACGACATCGAGGTGGTGGCCGAGGCCGGGGACGGCCTGGAGGGCCTGGCACTGGCCAGGGAGCACCTGCCCGACATCGCGCTCGTCGACATCCGGATGCCGGTCGTCGACGGCGTCGAGGCGACCCGGCGCATCGCCGCGGACCCGGCCCTGGCCGGGGTGCACGTCGTCATCCTGACCAACTACGGCCTGGACGAGTACGTCTTCGACGCGCTGCGCGCCGGCGCGGCCGGATTCCTGGTCAAGGACATCCAGCCGGAGGACTTCCTGCACGCCGTACGCGTCGCCGCGCGCGGTGACGCCCTGCTCGCGCCGTCGATCACCCGCAGGCTGATCGACCGGTACGTCGCCCAGCCGCTCGGCCCTGGCGTCCACGCGGGGCTGGAAGAGCTGACCGCCCGTGAACGCGAGGCCCTCGCCCTGGTCGCGCGGGGCCTGTCCAACGATCAGATCGCCGATCGCATGGTGATCAGCCCGCTGACCGCGAAAACCCACGTCAACCGGGCCATGACCAAACTCCGCGCCCGCGACCGCGCCCAGCTCGTCGTCATCGCCTACGAATCGGGCCTGGTCACCCCGCGCGGCTCCTGACGCCCGCGACCCGGGCGCGGACCTGGCGACGCGCGGCCTCAATGAGGGCATTCGCATCCCGGATCAGGTCGCGGTGAAAGCTCCTCCGCACTGCACACCTGGAGCTCCGGATAGCTCCGGTGACCTCCGGAACCATCCGGAGGTCAGAGCTACAGTGGACGGTATGAGTGCACTTCCCATCGACTCCTCTCCCGAGGAGCCCACCAGCACGGTCGGTGTCGCCGAAGCGGGCAAGACCCTCTCCCGGCTACTCGACCGGGTGGAGGCCGGAGAGCAGATCATCATCACCCGAGGCGGACGGCCCGCCGCGGTCCTGGGCCCCGCCCCCCCGGCCGCCCTTCTCCGGCCAGGCCATAGGAGACCGCCTGGCTCGGTGGCTCGAGGAGTTCGGTCCCGACCCCGACTTCGCCGACGACATCGAAGCCGCCATACGGGACCGGTCTTGACCTCGCGTGTCGTGATCGACACGTGCGTCATGGCGGACATCGAGCGTGGAGTCCTCGATCCGCGGCGTCTCGCTCCCTACGACCCGGCGATGTCCGTGCTGACCTTGGGAGAGCTGCTGACCGGGCTCGCGAAGGCGAAGACCAAGGCGGAGCGCGAGCAACGGACCCGGAGGATCAGCGGTCTGGTGCGCCTGGTCCCGGTGCTGGACTTCTCTCTCCGTACGGCCGTCGCCTACGCGATGCTCAACGCCGCAGCCCTGTCGAAAGGACGCGAAAGGCAACGGTCCGACATGCTCATCGCCGCTTCGGCGATGGAACACGGCGCCTTCCTCCTGACGAAGGACAAAGGGTTCGAGCGATTGCGCCACATCAGCCGGATCAGGGTCCTGCACCCGAGAGACCTCTGAGAGATTCCGCCACCTCCGGTGCCCGTCCGTCGTCGAGCCTGTCGCCGGCGCCGTGACGGCGCCCCTCCCCGCTCCGCCGGGCGGACAGGAGGGCCCGCCCGGGTCACTCTCCAGGTCATTCGCCGGGGAAGCGCACTCCCGCCTGGGCGCGGATCTCGTCCAGGAGGCCCATCACCTCGAGCGTCGACCGCCAGGGCACGAGCGGGCTCTCCAGCAGCCCCTCACGCAGGCAGCGCATGGCCTCGACGGCCTCGTGGTTCATGCCGTTGCCGTCGAAGGGCACCTGGAAGGTCTCGGGCTCGCCGTCCGTCCGGTACAGCGTGAAGGCCTCCGGCCGGAAGAACAGGTGCGGCAGCTCGATCCGGCCGAGCGGCCCGGAGACCGAGGCCGTGACCGGGCTGTGCGCGGTGATGCCGCAGGAGAGCATCGCGACGGCGCCGTCCGCGTAGCCGAAGAGCATGCCGGTGTTCTCGTCCACGCCCTCGGGGGTGAGCCGGGACCAGGACTGCACCCTCTCGGGGGCGCCGAGCAGCATGTGGGCGAAGGAGACCGGGTAGACGCCCAGGTCCATCAGGGCGCCGCCGCCCAGCGCGGGGTCGCGGAGCCGGTGGTCGGGGCCGACCTCGACGGAGATGCCGAAGTCGGCGTGCACGGTGTTGACCGGGCCGAGCACGCCCTCCCGGACCAGCTCGACGAGCTTGCGGATCGCCGGGTTGCAGCGCATCCACATGGCCTCCATCAGGAAGAGCCCGCGCTCGCGCGCCAGGTCCACCAGCTCGGCGGCCCGGGTCCGGTCGAGGGTGAACGGCTTCTCGCACAGGACGGCCTTGCCCGCGTTCAGGCAGGTCGTCACGGCGTCGTAGTGGGCGCTGTGCGGGGTGGCGACGTAGACGATGTCCACCTCGGGGTCGGCGGCCAGCTCGGCCCAGGTGCCGTGGGCACGGGGGATGCCGTAGCGGTCGGCGAAGGCCTGCGCGCTCGCGATCGACCGGGACCCGACGGCGACCACCTCGGCGTCCGGCAGCAGCTTCAGGTCCTCGGTGAAGGTCGCGGCGATGCCGCCGGTCGCCAGGATGCCCCACTTAATCGTGCTCATAACGACATATCACATCATGCCCGGACAACTGGTGGGAACGCTCCCATCACGGTCGGCCTCACCTGGACCGCGCCGCACGCCGTACAGGCGCTGTCCGACCCGCCGTACGGCCGGGCGGCCCGCCGTACGGCCCGTTCGGAGACGAGGCCGTACGGCGGGCCGGGAGCCGCACAACGGGCCGGGGCCGTACGGCGGGACGGGCCGTCAGGCGCGCGTGTCGGCGAGCAGCGGCTCCAGGACCAGGTTCGGGTGGTCGCGCAGGACGCCGCGCATCCGCCACTCGTCGGTGAACAGCGCCAGCAGCGCCCCGTCGATGGTCCGGGTGAGGACCTCGACCCCGCGCTGGCGGGTCAGGATCGGCGCGGACTCGGCGTCGGTGAGGCGGGCCAGGCTGAAGTCGAGCCGGTCCAGGGCGATCTCGGTGTTGAACTCCCCGGCCAGCCGGTGCTTGACGACGTCGAACTGCATCGGGCCGACCGCCGCGAGCACCGGCGACTGGTCGCCGCGGATCTCGGAGCGGAGCACCTGGACGACGCCCTCGGCCTCCATCTGCTCGATGCCCTTGCGGAACTGCTTGGACCGGCTGGAGTCGCGGACCCGGGCGGTCCAGAAGTGCTCCGGCGCGAAGCTCGGGATCTTCGGGAACTCGACCGCGCGCCCGTCGTAGAGGGTGTCGCCCGGCCGCAGGGCCGTGGCGTTGACCAGGCCGATCACGTCGCCGGGATAGGCCTCGTCGATCGTGGCGCGCTCCTGGCCGAAGACCGACTGGGCGTACTTGGTGGCGAAGGGGCGCCCGGTCGCCGCGTGGGTGAGCACCATGCCGCGCTCGAAGCGGCCGGAGCAGACCCGGACGAAGGCGATCCGGTCGCGGTGCGAGGGGTCCATGTTGGCCTGGACCTTGAAGACCAGGCCGGAGAACGGCTCCTCCAGCGGGCGCGGGTCGTCCTTGACGTCGGGGCGGGGCGCGGGCGGCGGCGCGATGTCCACCATGGCGTCCAGCAGGCGGCCGACGCCGAAGTTGGACAGGGCCGCGCCGAACAGCACCGGGGTCGTCTCGTGGGCCTCGAACGCCTTCTGGTCGTGGTCGGACCCGATCGCCGAGAGCAGGTCGGCCTCGTCCCTCGACCGCTCCCAGTCCTCGCCGATCTCCGCGACCGCCTGATCGGGGGTGAGCTCGGTCTCGATGGCCTTGGTGGCGCCGCCGGGCGTGCGGGTGTAGCGGACGGCCCGGTCGGCGATCCGGTCGATCACCCCGTGGAAGAAGCCGCCGGTGCCGATCGGCCAGGTGATGGGGGTGGGCTTCAGGCCGGTCTTCTCCTGGATCTCGTCCAGCAGCTCCAGCGCCTCGCGGCCGGGCCGGTCCCACTTGTTGACGAACGTGATGACGGGGATGCGCCGGTGGCGGCAGACCTCGAAGAGCTTCAGGGTCTGCGGCTCCATGCCCTTGGCCGCGTCGAGCAGCATGACCGCGCAGTCGACGGCGGCCAGCACCCGGTAGGTGTCCTCGGAGAAGTCGGCGTGGCCGGGCGTGTCCACCAGGTTGAACATGTGCCCGCGGTACTCGAAGCGGAGCGCGGCCGAGGTGATGGAGATGCCCCGGGCCTTCTCCATGTCCATCCAGTCGGAGGTCACGCCGCGCCGCCCGGCCTTGCCGTGCACGGCGCCGGCCTCGGTGATCGCCGAGGCGTGCAGCGCCAGCGCCTCGGTCATGGTCGACTTTCCGGCGTCGGGGTGGCTGATCACCGCGAACGTGCGGCGCCGCGCCGCCTCCTGCCCGATCGCGGTGCTCATCGTCTTCTCCTCGCCGTGCCGTGGGGACCCGTGTCCGGGTACTGTCGTCCGTACTCTCATCCAGGGTGCCGAAACAGCTTACGCGCCACCGCGCGCGCCGATTGATGTGACGACACTTCCCCGGGCCGCTTGCGCCAGTACGGGCGCACAGTGGATCGTTGGGAGATCTCGTGCCCGTACCGACCGTCTGAAAGCGATTCACTCGTGCGACTCGACGTTCCAGCAGTGGTGTGCAGATGATCACGCTTCGCTATGCGGCGGGTTCCGACGTCGGCCGGGTCCGCCAGGGCAACGAGGACTCCGCCTACGCCGGCCCCCGGCTGCTGGCCGTCGCCGACGGGATGGGCGGCCACGTGGGCGGGGAGGTCGCCAGCGCGGCCGCGGTCGCCACGGTCGCACCGCTGGACCACGAGTGCCCACCCGACCTCGTCGCCGCCGCCGAGAACGGGGTCCACCGCGCCAACCGGCGCCTGCGTGAGATGGTCGAGCAGGACCCGAGCCTCACCGGGATGGGCACCACGCTGACCCTGATGCTCTGGGACGGCCCCCGCGTGGCCCTGGCCCACATCGGCGACTCCCGGGCCTACCTGCTCCGCGAGGGCGACCTCTACCAGATCACCTACGACCACACGCTCGTCCAGACCCTGATGGACGACGGCCGGATCACCGCCGAGGAGGCGGCCCGCCATCCGCACCGGTCGATCCTGCTCCAGGTCCTGGACGGCAGCGACACCATCGAGGTCGACCTGTCCCTGCGGGACGCCGAGGTCGGCGACCGCTACCTGCTCTGCTCCGACGGCCTGTCCGGGGTGGTCGACGCCGACCGCCTCCGGCACGTGCTCGCCACGATCGACGACCTCGACACCGTCGCCCGCACGCTCATCGAGCTCGCCTGCGACGCCGGCGGCCCGGACAACATCACCTGCGTGGTGGCCGACGTGGTCGACGAACCGGGACCCGCGCAGGACGCCCCGCTGATCGTCGGCGCCGCCGCGACGTAGCACCGCGCCGTACGGCCTGCCCCGCCGAGCCGCACCGGGACCGCCGCGTGGAAACCCTTGGCCGGTCCCCCGCAGGCGGCTATCGTCGGTCTCCCGAGCCCGTCTCCCGCCACCGCTCTCGCGAAGGGACGCCGCCGTGTACAAGGAATTCGCCCGCGAGGCCATCGTCTGGCTCATCCCCGTCGCCATCCTCGTCGGCCTCGCCTACATGATCACGAGCACCTAGGGCCGCCGGCCCGCCGTGCCCGCTCCCGTGGACCGCCCGGCGGCCGACCCCCGGTAGGCCGCCGGGCGGATCCGGGCCGCCGCCGTCTCCGTCTCCAGACGGATATTTTTCAACTTTCGGGAACCTTCTCTTTTACTCGTTCTTTATAGACATATAGTCAGGCGCATGCGTTCGGGGGACGCACCGGTGGGCACCAGCAGGGGGATCTCTCATACCAATGGGTCGGTTGCACGAATTCGTCGACGCCGCACTGGCCTTTCCCACCGTGCTGTTCAGCTTCCCGCTGATCGTGGTGATCGGCTACTGGATCATCTCCCTCCTCACCGGCACGGCGCTCGGCGACGACGCCGCGAGTGAGGGCGCCGAGGCCGCCGAGGTCCCGGGCGGCGGGGGCTTCGCCGGGTTCCTGGCGGGCCTCGGACTCGGCGGGGTGCCGGTCGCGGTGACCGTCTCGCTGCTGGTGGCCGTCGCCTGGTTCGCCAGCCTCACCGGGTCCGTTCTCGCCGCGGGGACCCCGGTCCTGTCCGCCGTACCGGTCGCGGCGGCCGCCTGCGCCTGGCTCGGCACCCGCCTGCTCACGCTGCCGCTGCGGCGCGCCGTACCGAAGGAGCGCGTCCCCTCCCGCGCCGACTTCGTGGGCCGCACCTGCGTCATCCGCACCGGCCGGGTGGGGCGGGACTTCGGCCAGGCCGAGGTCACCTCCCCCGACGGCTCCTCCGCTCTCGTCCAGGTAAGGCAGACCGGCGACGACGTCTTCGGCGCCGGCAGCACCGCCCTGATATTCGCCTACGACGCCCCCGGCGAGTTCTTCTGGGTGATGCCGTACGACGCGGAACTCGACCCCGACCGTCCCATCTGAACGAGGGAATCCATGGACGTCATCTCCACCGGTTTCGGCGTGCTCCTGGCCGTCGTGCTGCTCGTCGCCATCGGCCTGATATTCATGATCACGCGCCTTTTCCACAAGGTCGAGCAGGGCAGGGCCCTGATCGTCTCGAAGGTCAACAAGGTCGACGTCACCTTCACCGGCGCGGTCGTCCTGCCCGTGCTGCACAAGGCCGAGTTCATGGACATCTCGGTGAAGACCATCGAGATCGAGCGCTCCGGCAACGAGGGCCTGATCTGCCGGGACAACATCCGGGCGGACATCAAGATCACCTTCTTCGTCCGGGTCAACAAGACCGTCGAGGACGTGGTGAAGGTCGCCCAGGCGATCGGCACCGCCCGCGCCAGCGACGCCGAGACGCTGCAGGAGCTGTTCAACGCCAAGTTCTCCGAGGCGCTGAAGACCGTCGGCAAGCAGCTCGACTTCGTCGACCTCTACACCCAGCGCGACCAGTTCCGCGACCAGATCATCCAGGTCATCGGCACCGACCTGAACGGCTACAGCCTGGAGGACGCGGCGATCGACTACCTGGAGCAGACGCCGCTGAGCAAGCTCGACCCGGCCAACATCCTCGACGCCCAGGGCATCCGGAAGATCACCGAGCTGACCGCGATCGAGCACGTGCGGACCAACGAGTTCCAGCGGCACGAGGAGAAGGAGATCACCCGCCAGAACGTGGACGCGCGGGAGGCCATCCTGGAGCTGGAGCGCCGCCAGGCCGACGCGGAGATCAAGCAGAAGCGCGAGGTCGAGACCATGCGCGCCCGCGAGGAGGCGGAGATCGCCCGGGTCCGAGCAGAGGAGCGGCTCAAGGCCCAGGCCGCCGACCTGCGCACCCAGGAGCAGCTCGGCATCCAGCAGGAGAACCAGGCCCGGGAGATCGCGGTCGCGGCCAAGAACCGCGAGCGGGTCATCGCCATCGAGAGCGAGCGGATCGAGAAGGACCGCATGCTGGAGGTCATCTCCCGCGAGCGCGAGACCGAGCTGTCGCGCATCTCCAAGGACAAGGAGGTCGAGGGCGAGAAGCGCTCGATCGCCGAGGTGGTCCGGGAGCGCATCGCGGTCGAGAAGACGGTCGCCGAGCAGGAGGAGAGCATCAAGCGCCTGCGGGTGGTCGAGGAGGCCGAGCGGACCCGCCAGGCCGTGATCATCCAGGCGGAGGCCGAGGCCCAGGAGAACCTGGTCAAGGACATCAAGGCCGCCGAGGCCGCCGAGGCCGCGTCCAAGCACAAGGCCCGCGAGGCCCTGGTGCTGGCCGAGGCGCGCCAGCAGGCCGCCGAGCTCGACGCCCGCGCGAAGATCCGCCTGGCCGAGGGCGTGCAGGCCGAGGCCGCCGCCGAGGGCCTGGCCGAGGTGCAGGTCGCCGAGCGCAACGCCGCCCGCGATCGAGAAGGTCGGCCGGGCCGAGGCCGCGGTCGAGCGGGAGAAGGCGCTGGCCGCCGCCGAGGGCGAGCAGGCCAAGGCGCACGCCGTCGCCACCTCGGTGCGCGAGAAGCTCAAGGCGGAGGCCGAGGGCGAGCAGGCCAAGGCGCTGGCCGAGGCGGCCCGGATCGGCGAGCGGCTGAAGGCCGAGGCCGAGGGCCTCACCGAGAAGGCGGCGGCGATGGCCGCGCTGGACGACGCGAGCCGGGGCCACGAGGAGTACCGCCTCCGCCTCGACATGGAGAAGGAGATCCGCCTGGCCGGTGTCACCTCCCAGGTCAAGCTCGCCGAGGCGCAGGCCGTGGTGCTCGCCGCGGGGCTGGAGAAGGCCAACATCGACATCGTCGGCGGCGACAGCGTGTTCTTCGACAAGCTGGTCGGGGCGGTCACCATGGGCAAGACCGTCGACGGCTTCGTGGAGCACTCCGACGTCGCCCGCGCGCTCGCCGGGCCGTACCTCGACGGGTCGCAGAGCCTGCCCGCCGACCTGACCCGGATCCTCGGCTCGCTGGGCAGCGGCGACGTGCGGGACCTGTCGGTCTCGGCGCTGCTGGTCAAGCTGATGAACGAGGGCGGCCCCGAGGGCGCCCGGCTGCGCGAGCTGCTCGGCACCGCCGGCGCCGCGGCGCCGACGGTCACCGCGCCTCCGGTGGCGCCCGCGGCCACCGTCACGGCCACCGTGTCGCCTGAGCCGCCGGTGACGTCCACCGCCGCCGTGCCCGTCGCGGTCACCGACCTCGCCGACCGCCCGATGAACGGTCCGGTCGCCGACGCGGGCCGGGAGTGACACCGGACGTGACCGTCACCGAGACCCCGGACGGGACCGGGACCGCGGGGAACGCGGGGAACACGGAGAACACGGCGGGTACGGCGGGCCGGACGCTGGACGCGGGCACCTACGAGGTGCTCCGCGCCCGGCTCGCCGAGCAGGCGGCCGAGCTGGCCCGGCGGGCCGAGGAGCTCAACGCCCGGCGGCTGGACGTCTTCGGCGGGGCCGAGCTCCGCCTGATCGGCACCGAGCGCATCCGCACCGAGAACAACTGCGTGCCCCGCGACATCGTGTCGATCGGCGACCTGATGCTGTTCGGCTACAACGTGTTCATCGGGCTGAAGCCGGAGACGGCCGTCGCCGACGTCTTCTCCATGCACCGCTTCAGCCGGGACGGCGAAGCGTTCCGGTTCGACGCCGAACCGCTCTTCCAGCACCCGCAGTTCGAGCGGGACTTCGCCGAGCTCTACCGGTACTACCGCCAGACCCGGCTGGTCCAGCTCCGCCGGATCGACGGCAGGCTGCTGGCCGTCTTCCAGACCGGTCCGAAGGACATCCGGGTGCTGCGCTGGCAGGTCGGCGCGGACGGCTCGCTCGCCTACGTCGACGACCGCGGCGAGCGCGACCACGTCTTCCCCGCCTCGCACGACTTCGAGTGGACCGCCGCCACCCGCGACGACCACGTGCTCGGCCGCCACCCGCACATCTCGATCCAGGGGGAGGTGTTCGTCGAGACCGTCGGCGGCGACCTCACCATCAAGATCGAGGACAACACGGAGACCGGCGAGGGGATCTACCACGAGCCGGTCGACGAGCCGCTGCAGAGCCTCGCCGACGCCGACGTGCAGCACGCCAGGATCGGCCCGCTGATCCTGCTGCGCATCCGCCCCTACAACGAGACCGCCTGGCGGCACCTGGTCTTCAACACCCGGACCAAGGACGTCGTACGGCTGGACGGCATCGGCCAGGCCTGCCGGCGGCTCCCCGAGGACCAGGGCATCATCTTCCCCGGCGGCTACTACCTGTCCACCGGGGTCAGCAAGACCTTCGACACCGACGTCACCGACCTGGAGTTCGAGCGGGTCGTCCGCTCGGCCAACGGCGAGGACGTGCTCTACGTGTTCTACGCCCGGGCCGAGGGCCGGTCGCTGCTGCTGCCGTACAACGTGATCCGCAAGCAGGTGGCGACGCCGATCCCCTGCCACGGCTACTCGCTGTTCGACGACGGCACGCTGGTGGTGTTCCGGGCGACCTCGGACGAGCCGACCCGGGTGCACCCGATGCAGGTGTGGCAGACGCCGTTCACCTCCGACGTCTACGCCGCCGCGCAGCCGGTCGGCGGCGGGCCGCTGGAGCGGATCGGCAACGCGGAGCTGGTGCGCGGCATCTCCGACTGCCTGTCGGTGGCCCGCATGGTCGAGGAGATGGCGCCGTCGGACGCCGTCTTCGAGGCGCTGATCGCGGCCTGCACGCGCGTGTTCGACCTCTACCACTGGCTGGGCGACCACGAGCTGCGCGCGCCGCTGGCCGACGTCCGGGCCACCGCCGAGCAGGTGCTGGACGAGTTCGAGAAGGTCCGCTCGCTCACCGGGCAGGCCGCGGCGGCGGTGGACGCCGCGGCGGAGGAGATCGGCTCCCTGGTGCGGCGGTCCCGCGGCGAGGCGGCCCGCTCCGCCACCGAGTGGGTCACCCGGCTGGCCGGGCTCCGCCAGGCGCAGGGGCACCTGGTGACCCTGCGCGAGCTGCGCTACGCCGACACCGGCCGGATCGACCGGCTGGACGCCGAGCTGGCGGCCGCGCTCGACGACACGGCGCAGCGCGCGGTCGGCTTCCTGCAGCGCCAGGACGCCTTCGCCGGCTACCACGCCGAGGTCGGGCGGCTGGTCGAGGAGGCCGGGGCCATCGCCGGCACGGCCGAGGCGACGGGCGTGGGCGAGCGCCTGGCCGAGCAGTCGCGGGGCCTGGAGATCGTGATCGAGGTGGTCGGCACGCTCGACATCGCCGACGCGGGGGCGCGCACCGGCATCCTGGAGCGGATCGGCGAGGTCCTCGGCGGGGTCAACCGGGCCCGGGCCACCCTGGAGGCGCGCCGGCGCGAGCTGCTGGCGACCGAGGGCCGCGCCGCCTTCGCCGCCGAGTTCGCGCTGCTGGGGCAGGCGGTCACCGGCGCCCTCGCGGTGGCCGACACCCCCGACCGGTGCGACGAGCAGCTCGGCAGGCTGATGCTCCGGCTGGAGAACCTGGAGTCGCGCTTCACCGAGTTCGACGACTTCCTGGCCCAGCTGGGCGCCAAGCGCGAGGACGTCTACGAGGCGTTCTCCTCCCGGCGGCAGGCGCTGCTGGACGAGCGGGCCCGCCGGGCGGACCGGCTGGCCGAGTCGGCGGACCGGATCCTGTCCAGCGTGCGGCGCCGGGTGGCCTCGCTCGGCTCGGTCGACGAGATCAACACCTACTTCGCCTCCGACCCGATGGTGACCAAGCTGCACGCGGTCGCCGGGGAGCTGCGCGAGCTGGGCGAGGCGGTCCGCGCCGAGGAGCTGGAGGGGCGGGTCAAGTCCGCCCGCCAGGAGGCCGGCCGCGCCCTGCGCGACCGCCTCGACCTCTACAGCGACGGCGGCGAGACGATCAGGCTGGGCCGGCACCGCTTCGCGGTCAACACCCAGGCCTCCGACCTGACGCTGGTCCCGCACGGCGAGGCGATGGCGTTCGCGGTCACCGGGACCGACTACCGCTCCCCCGTCACCGACCCGGCGTTCGCCGCGACCCGGCCGTTCTGGTCCCAGCTGCTGGTCTCGGAGTCGCCGGAGGTCTACCGGGGTGAGCACCTGGCCGCCTGGATCCTGGCCGCCGCCGAGGCGGGCGCACCGGTCACGGGCGGCCCCTCGAACGGCGGGCCGGTGAACGGCGGCGCCGTAGGCGGTGGTGCCGTGGACGGCGGCTTAGGCGGCGGTGCCGTAGGCGGTGGTGCCGTGGACGGCGGCCCCGCGGTCTCACTGGACGCGCTGCACGAGGCCGCGGTGGCCGAGGGCGAGCTGCTCGGGATCGTCCGGCGGGTCGCGGAGAGCCGCTACGACGAGGGTTACGAGCGGGGCGTGCACGACCACGACGCCGCGGCGATCCTCGACGTCGTGCTCCGGCTGCACGCGGGCGCGGGGCTGCTCCGCTACCCCCCGGCCGCCCGCGCCGCCGCCCAGTTCTTCTGGGCCTTCGGCACGGACGAGGCCGCACGCGCCTCCTGGAGCACCAAGGCGGTCTCGCTGGCGCGGGCCCGCGCCCGCTTCGGGCGGGTGGAGGCGGTGGAGGAGACCTGCCGCGCCCTGAGCTCGGCCGTCGCGGCCTTCACGGCAGACCTGAACGGCACGGGCACGGGGGCCGGGGACGACGTCGCCGCGCTCGCCGGGGAGTACCTGTTCGAGGAGCTGGCGGGCGCGCCGCCGGGTTCGTGACGAGCGCCGGGGCCCGGAGGCTGCTGGAGCGCTTCGACCGGGCGCTGGGCCCGGCCCGCACGGAGTTCGAGGACGACCTGCGCGCCCTCGCCGGGGACCTGCCCGCCCGCGTACGGCTGGCGGGGGCGTGGCTGGAGGCGTTCGAGCGCTCCCCCGAGCTGCCCGAGGCGCTGGCCGTACTCCTGTGCGAGCTGCCCCGGCACGACTCCTCGGCGGCGCTGACCGCGACCGTCGAGGGCCTGCTCGGCGCGCACCCGCGCGTCACCGGGCGGCGGCTGGAGGTGCGCCTGGACGAGTTCCTCGCCAGGACCCGGCGCTTCAGGACCCACCGCGTCCCCGCCTACCGGGAGTACCTGCGGCGGCGCAACGAGCTGGTCGCCGCCGAGCGGACGCGCCTGCGGCTGGAGGAGTACCGGCCGAAGGTGATGAGCTCGTTCGTCCGCAACCAGCTGCTCGACGAGGTCTACCTGCCGCTCATCGGCGACAACCTGGCCAAGCAGCTGGGCGCGAGCGGCGACGCCAAGCGGACCGACCAGATGGGCCTGCTGCTGCTCATCTCCCCGCCCGGCTACGGCAAGACGACCCTGATGGAGTACGTCGCCGGCCGCCTGGGCCTGGTCTTCGTGAAGGTCAACGGCCCGGCGCTGGGCCACCACGTCACCTCGGTGGACCCGGCCGAGGCGCCCGACGCGACCTCCCGCCAGGAGGTCGAGAAGATCAACCTCGCGCTGGAGATGGGCAGCAACGTCCTGCTCTACCTCGACGACATCCAGCACACCTCCCCCGAGCTGCTGCAGAAGTTCATCTCGCTCTGCGACGGCCAGCGCCGCATGGAGGGGGTCTGGAACGGCCGGAGCCGCACCTACGACCTGCGCGGCAAGCGCTTCGCGGTCTGCATGGCGGGCAACCCGTACACCGAGTCCGGCAAGCGGTTCCGCATCCCCGACATGCTCGCCAACCGCGCCGACGTCTGGAACCTCGGCGACGTGCTCTCGGGCCGGGAGGAGCTGTTCGCGCTGAGCTACGTGGACAACGCGCTGACCTCCAACCCGGTCCTGGCGCCGCTGTCCACCCGCGACCGCGACGACGTCCGCCTGCTGGTACGGCTGGCGCAGGGCGACCCCGCCGTCCGCGCCGACCGGCTAGCCCACCCCTACTCCCCGGTCGAGCTGGAGCAGGTCCTCGCCGTGCTGCGGCGGCTGCTCCAGGTCCAGCGGGTGGTGCTGGCCGTCAACCGGGCCTACATCGCCTCGGCCGCCCAGTCCGACGACGCGCGGACCGAGCCGCCGTTCCAGCTGCAGGGGTCCTACCGGAACATGGCCAAGCTCGCCGCCCGGATCGTGCCGGTGATGAACGACGCCGAGCTGGAGGCCGTCATCGACGACCACTATCTCGGCGAGGCGCAGACCCTCACCTCCGGCGCCGAGGCCAACCTGCTCAAGCTGGCCGAGCTCCGGGGGCGGCTCACCCCGGAGCAGGCCGGGCGGTGGGCCGAGGTGAAGGCCGCGTACGTGCGCGCCCAGGCCCTCGGCGGCAGCGAGGACGACGCGGTGACCCGGGCCGTCGGCGCCGTCGGCCTGCTCGCCGACCGGGTCAGCACCGCCATCGGGCAGGCCGCCGAGCGGCTCGCCCCGGAGCCGTGAGAGCCGGAGCCGTAAGAGAGCGGGGCCGTAAGAGAGCGGAGCCGTAAGAGAGCAGGGCCGTAAGAGAGCAGGGCCGTAAGAGAGCGGGGCCGTGGAGGGCGGGCGGCAGCCGGGGGCTCCGGCCCTGCCCGCCCTGCCTGCCCTTCCCGAGCGCCGGAAGCCGGAGGCCCAGGCGGTCAGGGCGTGAGCTTGCGCTCGTTCGCGGCGCCGACGACGAGGCGCTCCGCTGAGGCCGGGTGGGGGCCGAAGTCGGCGACGACGCAGGTGATGTTGTCCGGGCCGCCGCCCCGGTTGGCCAGGTCGATCAGGAGCCGGGCGGCCTCGTCGGGATCGCCGACGTCGGTGAGGGTGTTGAACAGGGTCTCCGGGCCGACCACGGCGGTCAGGCCGTCGGAGCAGAGCAGGTAGCGGTCACCCGGCCGGCCTCGCGCAGGGTCAGGTCCAGCTCGCCGTCGCCGGTGCCCTCCAGCACGCGCAAGACCATCGACCGGCGCGGGTGCTCGGCCGCCTGCTCGGGGGTGATCCGCCCGTCGTCCACCAGCGACTGGACGAGGGTGTGGTCGTGCGTGATCTGGAAGAGCGCGCCGTCGCGCAGCATGTAGGCACGGGAGTCGCCGACGTGGGCCAGGGCGAACGCGGCGCCGTCCCAGAGCATGGCGGTGAAGGTGGTGCCCATCCCGCGCAGCGCGGGCTCGCGCTCGGCCGTCTCGCGCAGCGCGTGGTTGACGTCCCTGGCGACGCCCTTGAGGGCGTCCCGCAGATCGGCGCCCGTCACCGGCAGGCTCTCGTCCAGCGCGGCCAGGACCGTGACGGCGAGCGAGCTGGCGACCTCTCCGCCCGCGTGGCCGCCCATCCCGTCGGCGACGGCCAGCAGGCGCGCGCTGGCGTAACCCGAGTCCTCGTTGGACTCGCGGCGGACCCCGACGTCGGAGCGGGCGGCGTAGCGCAGTGCCAGTCCTTCGTTTTGTGCCATGAGGGCAGTAAAGCACTGGTTGAAGCACTTCACAAGCAAAGATGTTGTAGACCGTTTCAGCCCGGTCAACTACTCTGACTGGCTATGGAGGAGAGCCGGGACATCACCGTCAACGCGGGCGACATCGCCCGGCTCGCCGACGTGGGACGGGCCGCCGTGAGCAACTGGCGCCGCCGCCACGAGGACTTCCCGCAGCCGGTCGGCGGCACCGCCTCCAGCCCGCTCTTCTCCCTGTCCGAGGTCGCCGCGTGGCTGCGCGGCAACGGCAAGTCCTTCGAGGTCTCCCTCGGCGACCTGGTCTGGCAGCGGATCCGGACCACCGCCGACGACCTGCGGCTGGGCGGGCTGGTGGGCCGGATCGGCGCCTTCCTGCTCTTCCTGCACCGCGAGCCGGACGCCTGGGACGGAAACGGCGGGCGGTCCCTCGCCGAGCGCGTCGCGGCCGCCACCGCCGACCTGCCCGGCTCCGCCGAGCCCCTGCCCGACGACCGCGCCCTGCTCCGGCTGGTCGCCCGGCTCGCCGCGGCGGACGGCCCGCTGGCGGCGTTCGAGTTCCTCTGCGAACGCTACGCCGAGGCGCACTCCCGGCAGCTCGCGGTGACCCGGGAGGACGTGGCGGCGCTGATGACCCGGCTGGTCGTCCCGGACGGCGGCACCGTGCTGGACCCGGCCTGCGGTCTCGGCACCCTGCTGCTGCCCGCCGGCGTCCCGGTCGGCCAGGAGCTCAGCGAGACGAACGCCCGGCTCGCCGCGGTCCGGCTGCTGCTGCGTGGCGCCCCCGCGCGGATCACCGCCGGCGACTCGCTCCGCGAGGACCGCCTGGCCGGCGAGCTCGCCGACGCGGTGGTCTGCGACCCGCCGTTCAACGAGCGCGCGTGGGGCTACGAGGAGCTGGCCGGCGACCCCCGCTGGGAGTACGGCCTGCCGCCCCGCGGCGAGTCCGAGCTCGCCTGGGTGCAGCACTGCCTGGCCCACGTGCGGCCGGGCGGGCTGGTGGCGATCCTGATGCCCGCCGCCGCGGCCGGCCGCCGTCCGGGCAAGCGCATCCGGGGCAACCTGCTGCGGGCCGGGGCCCTGCGGGCCGTCG
>NZ_CDRNDK010000005.1:0-43577 GCF_977012225.1 Planomonospora algeriensis
ATGGTCCGCCGGTACGTCGTCGGAGCTCGGCGCGGCGCCCTGCCGAGCGCCCCCTCGACGACCACGCCGAGGGCGGCGGCGCCCTGGGCGCGGAGCCGGGGACCGCCCATGGTCAGATGCCGCTCCGGGTAGCGCTCCCCGGCGGGGTCGAACGGCGTGACGTAGGTGCGGACGCCGCCGCCGTACACGCCGAGCCGCTCGCCCAGCACCTCGTTGAACCGGTCCTGGGCGCGCAGGTCCGCCAGCCGTACGACCAGGGCCGCCCCGGTGAGGGCGGCGGCCAGCCGGTCGGCGTGGGTGCGGCCGGCCTCGGGCCGCTGGGCGTCCACGGAGACGACCACGGCCGGGACCCGGCGGTGGGGATCGGCGAGCGTCCGGACGAACCGCTCCACCTCGGTCTCGTCGAGCACCACCGGCGCGTCCTCGACGTGCACGGCACCGTCGGTGATCCGGGCGGTGCGCAGGTACGCCGGGAGGAAACCGGGGGCGGTGACCGCCTCCGGCTCCCGGCCGCCGTGCTGCTCCACGGTGACGACGACCCACCCGGTCATGCCCTGCACCGACTCGGCGTAGATCACCTGCGTGCGCAGGATCCCGTCCGGGACCGGCTCGTCGAGCGTGTAACGGCCGCAGCCGCTGCCCCGGCGCTCCATGACCAGGCGGGCTCCGCCGGCCTCGTGGTCGGTCCGGGCCTGGGCCGCGCTCGCGGGAGGGAAGCCCTTCGCCTCGGTCCACTCGGAGAAGGTACGGCGCAGCCGGATCGAGATCGGCGGTTCCCGGTCACGCAGCACTGCCTGGTACAACCGCGTCACCTGAGATGCCATGTGCAGAACCGCCTTCGAACGGGGGGACGTACGGCGAGTGCTCCGCAGATCGGAGACGGAGCGAATCCGACGAGGACCTGCAGGGTTCACATAAGCGTAGGGTTACATCACCCTACGCGTCGATCGCGTCCACCGGGCCGGCGGTCCGCGGGATAGCGGCCGGCGAGGTCCCGCGCCGGACCATCGAAGGCGGTGACGAGGTCGTCGGCGATCCGCAGGACGGTGTCGCGGCCCTCGACGATCGCGGCCCAGTCGGCGGGCAGCGCGGCCTCGCCGTACGCCGCGCCGACGATGTTGCCGCAGACGGCGCCGGTGGAGTCGGCGTCGCCCGAGTGGTTGACCGACAGCAGCAGGGCCCGGCGCGGGTCCGGCTCGGCCAGGGCGCAGTAGACGGCGATGGCCAGCGCCTCCTCGGCGATCCAGGCCCCGCCCAGGGTCTCCACCTTCTCCGGTGCGGGGTGCCCGGCCTCCGCCAGCCGCCGGGCGGCGCGCAGCGCCTCGCGGGTCTCCCGGTGCTCGGGCCCGTGCCCGTCGAGGGCGGACAGCATCCGGTCGGTCGAGTCGACGGCCTCGGGCAGCGGGTCCCCGGCGACGAGCCGGCCGACGAGGTGGGCCAGGGCGCCGGAGGCGATCGCGGCGGTGGGATGGCCGTGGGTGAGGGGGGCGGCGGCGGTGGCCAGGCCGACCGGATCGGCCGGGTCGAGCGGGTCGGCCGGGACGAGCGGGTCGGCCGGGTCGGCTGCGGGGGACGGAGCCTGTGCACCGCGGAGGAGGCCGAAGGGGGCCGAGCGCATCACGGTGCCGCAGCCCTTGGAACCGGGGTTGACGGGCCCGTGCCCGAGGGGCGTCTCCGGCAGGGGAGGAGTGACCCCGGAGCGCAGGCCGGACAGGCAGGCGTTGCCGGGGGCGCGCCGGGCGTACAGCCACCGCTCGGTGCGCAGCCACCCGGTGCGGAAACCGCCGTCCTCGGCGGGCGGGGCCGTGTGGTTCTGGGTGTCGAGCCAGCGCAGGTAGGCATCCTGCACGGCTGCCAGGGGATCGCCGCCGTGCAGGCGGGCGCGGATCAGGCCCTCGGCGCTGAACAGGGTCATCTGGGTGTCGTCGGTGATCTCGTTCTCGATCATGCCGGCGAGCCCGGCCGGGCCGAACCGCGTCCGGATCTCCGTCAGGGACATGAACTCGACGGGGTTGCCGAGCGCGTCGCCGACGGCGCCGCCGAGCAGGCAGCCCCGGACGCGGGAAGGGTACGGGACGGTGGTCCTGGAGTCGTTCATGATCGGGGTCCTCGTCTGGGTTCGGCGGCGGGTGGGGAGGGCGCCGGTGCCTTCCGGGAGATGAAACCACGTGATGTCACCGGGTAGGTCCGACTAGCTCTATTGTGAACTAAATCCACAATATATACGCCGGTTTCCATGGAAAATAACGATTCGGTCCCCGGTCTAGTGATCATTATTCGCATCTGGTTGAATCTCGCCGCAAGTTATGACAAATCTCCTCGGAGGTCGTGTGCTGCCGTTGCACGGGGGCGATCCGCACCAGATCGGCTCCTACCGGATCGTCGGCCGTCTGGGCGCCGGCGGCATGGGCGTCGTCTACGCCGGAGTCGACGCCGCGGGCCGGCGGGTGGCCGTCAAGCTCGTGCACGAGGCGCTCTCGCTCGACCTGGAGTTCCGGCGGCGCTTCAGCCGGGAGATCCGGGTGCTCGGCGAGGTCCGGAGCGCGTGCGTCGCCGGAGTCCTCGGCTCCGATCCGGGCACCGAACGGCCGTGGCTGGCCACCGAGTTCATCGCCGGCCCGACGCTGGAGCAGCACGTGCAGACCGAGGGCCCGCTGTCCGGCGACGCCCTGTACGGCCTGGCGGCCGGGCTGGCCGAGGCGCTGGTGGCCATGCACGCGGCCGAGGTCGTGCACCGGGACCTCAAGCCGTCGAACGTGATCCTGGCCGCCGACGGCCCGAAACTGATCGACTTCGGCATCGCCAAGGTCCTGGACGGCAGCACGGTCACGCACACCGGCACCCTCATCGGCTCGCCGGGCTGGATCAGTCCCGAGGAGTACGGCGACGGCCCGGCGGGCACCCCCGCCGACGTGTACGGCTGGGCCCTGCTGGTGCTCTTCGCAGTCACCGGCGAGCAGCCGTACGGCACCGGCCGCCCGGAGGTGCTGGCCTACCGGATCCGCGAGGAGACCCCGGAGACCGGCGCCGTGCCCGAAGGGCTGCGCGAGCTGGTGGTGCGGGCCCTGGCCAAGGACCCGGCCGAGCGGCCGCCCGCCGAGGAGGTCCTGGCGGCGGTGACCGAGCTCTGGTGGGCGCGGTCGGGCGGGCGGGCGGAACTTCCCGCGGCCGACGTCACCGCGCTGATCCAGCACACCTGGGTGCTGCCCCGGAACGAGACGGCCGACTGGCCGGCGGCGCCGACTGCGGTGGCGACTGCGGTGGCGACCGTCATGGCGTCCGGACCGGACCTCGGCTCAGGACCGGACACGGGAGCGGTCCCCGCCCCGGCACCCGCGTCCTGGAGGCCGGGGCCGTCCTGGGTGCACGCCTACATCGCCACGGCGGTGGGCCTCACCCTGGTCGCGATCACCACGATCGTCGCGATCGCCGTCACCTCCTCCTTGGAACGCACCGATCCGGTGACGGAGCTTCAGGCGGCGCCTGCGGCGACCACCGCTCCGGCACAGGTGACTCGTTCTCCGGCTCCGGCGCCGATGGCGAGCTCGGCCTCTCCGAGATCCCCGGAGCCGGATGTATTCCGCTCCGGTGCCCCCGGGAGAAAGGTCGTATCGCTGCAGGGGATCGAGATGACTCTGCCCGGAGACTGGCGGTTGTTAGAGGTCAACGACGGCTACGCATGCGTCGAGTCGCCGAACTCCCGCGGGACGAGCGGACCGTGGGACTGGCCCTGCCGCCCCGACTCGATGGCGATCGACCTTGATTCCGGTGCCGATGAATGGCCGGGTTACTCCATCGAGGACGAGGAGTACGGCTTCATGATCGGTCAGGATATGCCCTGCCTGGTGGGAGGCGGCGTGGTACGTGCGCCGAACGGCGCACGGTACGAGGCCGCGGACCCCTCCAGTTCGCGGCTGAGCGAATCGGGCCTGACTCGGATGGCGGATGGGAGGAAGGCTTTCTACCGTGAATGGCTGGTCAGTTGCGAGGCCAATGTGGCGTACACGATGAAGGTTTGGCATCTGCCCCAGTCCAGAGTCTCCTTTTATGTACTCAGCGAGCACGCGGAAGACGCCAGAAACCACAAGAAGATCATCGCCTCCATCGACCTCACCGGTTACCGATACGCGGCCCCGCTCTGAGCGGGCCGGTGGGATCGACCGGCCCGTCTGGAATGCCGGATCACCTGGCCATCTGGATTTCCAGCTCCCGCGGGCCGTACGAGGCGGTCGAGGGAGGGGCCGTGCGATCCGGCGGCCGTCGACTTTGGTCGCGCAGCGCCCGTCCGAAGTCCGATGTGCGCCGTACACCGGATTCCTAGCATCGAGGGCATGACCCAGACCACGGCGCCGGTGTCCAGGCGCATCCACGAGATCGACGCCGTACGGGGCTTCGCGCTGGGCGGCATCCTGGTCGCGAACATCGGCTTCCTCGCCGACCCCGGATACGCCTTCGGCATCGGCACCCTGCCCATCAGCGAAGGCCCCGTCGCCCTCGTCGTCAGCACCCTGGTGCTGACCAAGTTCTACGTGATCTTCTCGTTCCTGTTCGGCTACTCCTTCACCCTGCAGATGCGCTCGTGGGGCGAGAAGGTCAAGTCCCGCATGGTCCGCCGCTGCCTGGGCCTGTTCGTCCTGGGCGTGGCGCACGGGCTCCTGTTCTGGATCGGCGACATCCTCACCCTCTACGCCGCGCTCGGCCTCCTGCTGCTGACGATGCGCGGCATCAGGCCCAGGACCGCCGTCAAGGCCGGCTGCTGGATCATCGGCGTGATGTCGGCGTTCTGGCTCCTGCTGGCCGGGCTCGTCCTGCTCGATCCGAGCGGCGCGGCGGCCCCGATCCCCGACACGGCCGCCGCGGCGCGGGCCGAGGCGCTGGTCACCGGCGGGCCGCTGGACTTCCTGCGGTTCCAGGTCGAGACCTACCCGATGCTCGCGGCGTTCGTGTGGCTCGGCCAGGGCCCGATGGCGATGGCGCTGTTCCTGTTCGGGCTGGCGGCCGGGAAGTCGCGCCTGCTGGAGGAGCGGGAGCGCTGGGCCCACCTGGTGCCCCGGATCCTGTGGCTGGGCTACGGTGTCGGCCTGCCCGCCGGGGTCTTCTTCACCTGGTCGTCCCAGACGGGCGGTGCCATGGAACTGGTCGGCCTGGCGGTCAACAACGTGGCCTCCCCGCTGCTGTCGGCCGCCTACGTGGTCACCCTGCTGGCGCTGGTCGAGCGGTTCCCCGCGGTCGGCGGGGCGCTGGCCCCGGCCGGCCGGGTCGCGGCCTCCAACTACATCGGCCAGTCGGTGCTGGCCTGCCTGATCTTCACCGGGTACGGCCTGGCGCTGGCGGGGAAGCTGCCCCCGATCGCGGTGATGGGCGTGGCCGCGGTGATCTACGCGCTCCTGCTGGCGCTGAGCGCCTGGTGGCTGCGCCGCCACCGGCAGGGCCCGGTCGAATGGGTGCTGAGACGCGTCACCCTGCTCTCCGCGGCTCCGCAGAACCCTCGCTGATCGAAGGGAAACCTCCTTCGCGCTCCGAGGACCGCGGGATACCCTCTGTCGATTCGACTCCACAGATCGACATGCCGGTGATCGACATGCGGGTGGAGGCGGAACGGATCGGCCGCGCGGAAGGACGACATGCCATGGATTGGAAACTCGAAGTGGTGCCGGTTCCGGTGACGGACGTGGACCGGGCGAAGGACTTCTACGCCGAAGGACTCGGCTTCGCCCTCGACCTCGACATCCAGGTGGGCGAAGCCCGTATGGTGCAGCTGACACCCCCGGGGTCGGGCTGCTCGATCCACCTGAACACCGGGATCGCCGGCCCGCCGCCGGGCTCGCTGCAGGGCCTGCAGATCGTCGTGCCCGACATCGAGGCCGCCCGCGCCGGACTGGCCGGGCGCGGCGTGGAGGTCAGCGGGGTCCGGCACTACGGCGAGGACGGCGCCCTGGCCGACGGCCCGGGCGGCAGATGGAACTCGTTCGTCTTCTTCTCCGACCCCGACGGCAACGGCTGGGTCCTGCAGGAGCGCCCCGCCGACGAGTGACGCCGGGCTCCGGCAGGGGATCCTCGGAGCGCCGGCGCCGCGAGCTGGAACAGCGCCCTCCACACGCCCCGCTCCACTCGGATCCGGTCGCCCCCGACCTGGCGGGATCCACGGAGTACGGCCTGCTAGAAGGGCGGCTCGTCGTCCTCCGGCCCGGCGAGCGCGCCGGTGACCGCCTCGACCCGGCTGGTCGTGCAGCCCGGCGACTCCAGGATCTCGCCGGTGACCGGGTCGATCACCAGGCCGTCGACCGTCATGAAGGGCCCCTCGTCCGCCCGGGAGGCGTCGCCGCACCAGCGGGAGACGGGGCAGAACCGGCACCAGGGCCCCGGGTTCGCCCGGAAGGCGGTGTCCCGGTGCCAGGGACCGGCCAGTTCCGCCAGGACGGCCCGCGCGGCGGCGACCACCCCGGGGTCGGCCGCGTCGAGTTCGATCACCGTGCCCGACGCCGGGGTGAGCTGCTCCAGCTCGACGGTCCCGGCGGTGTCCCCGAAGACGCCGCCCGCGATCAGGCAGACCGCCAGGGCGAGCTGCGGGACCAGCTCCAGGGCGTTCTCCGCGGTGATGCCGCGGTCCGTCAGCGAGGTCTTCTGCTCCCGGTAGACCAGGCGGCCGTCCACCCGGCGCAGCAGGTCCGGATTCGCGACGACCACGACGTCGGCCGCGGAGTCGTAGGCGGCCACCCTCGGCTCCGGCGCGACGCCGGTGATCTCCCCGGGACCGCGCAGCGGGCACACGTCCACGTGCTGGACCAGGTAGGGCCAGATCTGCTGGTATTCGCCCGGGCTCATCACCTGCTCGGCCAGGCCGTGGAAACTCCCGGTGGGGTCGGGCAGGTCGTCGAGCGTGCACGGCCGATTCCCCGGCCTGCCGTGGGCGGTCTCCAGCCACTGGTGCACCAGCAGCCCGCGCCGGACCGCCGAGCCCTCGGCCTCCTCCGCAGGCAGGTGCAGGTCGCGCAGGTGCGACTGGGCGGGGCAGACCTGGTACTGCCGGGCCGTGGTGACCGACCAGGTACGGCGGTGCGTCCCGGGGCCGGGCAGCCCGAGCAGCCCCGGCGTCCGGGCGAGCGCCTCGCAGGATCCGAACAGCCTGCACTCGGCGCAGCCGGACCCGGGGGCACGGCGGTCGTCGGCCAGCAGGCGCGCGGCCACCGGCCGGACGGAGGCCAGGTACGCCTGCCGTACCTCCTCGGGGGCCGCGTCGATGAGCACCCGGGCGTCGGCGTCGGTGAGGCCCATCTCGACCACCCGGATCCGCTGTGGCCGCACCCCGCCGTGCTCGACCGGGATGGGAACGGACTGGTAGACGTCGCGGGGGTCGACGACCCGGTCCCCGGCCGCCGCGACGTACGCCATGGCGAGCGTGGAGTGGTCGCTGCTCCGTCCCGTCGGGCGGCGCAGCCGCAGCCGGCGGAACTCGACGACCGAGCCGTCCGGCGAGGCGTACCAGCGGCCCCACGCGGTCAGCGCGCGCATCTCCACCGCCGAGGCGCCCCGCGTGCCGTGCTGCACGACCCGGGGCCGCCTGTCCAGGTGGAGCTCGACCCCCTCGGCGGCCAGCTCCGCGGCCAGGCTCTCCGACGTCTCCACGTACGTGCGGCAGGCGTGCCGGACCCAGCGGGCCACACCCCGGTGCACCGGATCGCGGCTCTCTTCGACCGCCATCCCGGCCGCGACGTCCGGGTCGTAGCCGTCGCACTCGACGAAGTCCAGCGCCGAGACGACCAGGCCGAGCGGGAAGGAGGCCCACGGCGGGTAGCGCCGCCGGTCGCGGACCACCGGCCGCATCGCGGCGTAGGCCTTCGCGGCGGCGGACGCGGGGCAGTCCCGCTCGCGGCGGTCGAGAGCGCTCGCCGACAGCCGGACGACGTCCGGGTTGCCGGTGAGCTCAGTGTGCAAGGGCATCGGGTCTCCTGGGGGGATCACGGTCCGTAAGATCTATAGCACCTCTTGCAGCTGTGCCGGGGTTCCCTTGGGGAGGAAGTGCGGGAAACACAGGCGTGGCAGTGAGGTGGGCCGAGCGGTTCCTCGCTGACCGTCGGGACGGCCGTCTTCAAGGGCGGAGCCGTGATCCGCGTCCATGGGGAGATGCGCCCGTCGGGCTATGTGATCATGCAGCCCACCATCGGAACGGTGGTCTAGTCGGCGGGTTCGGCCAATTCCTCCGCCCTGCGCCGTGCCTCCTCGGCGGGCCGCTGCCGTCCGAGGGCGGTGAGCACGTCACCCAGCCGCCGGAGCGACCCGGCCAGGACCGGCCGGAACCGCCCGGGGTCCGCGGCGGCCAGCCGCTCACGGACGGACACGGCCCGCCCCGCCGCCTCCAGGGCCTCGATCGGGCGGCCGCAGGCCATCAGGTAGCCGGAGAGGTCGCTGAGGAGCACTCCGAGTTCCGGAAAGTGCGGGTCGCGGTCGTCGCCGGCGATCGGCTCGAGGAGCGCGACGCCGCGCCGGGCCAGCCGTACGGCCTCCTCGGGACGGCCCAGCTCGGCCCGGCACCAGGCGAGCCGGTCCAGGCAGAAGGCGTGCAGGCCCGGCACCTCGGGGATCGCGGCGGCCAGCTCCACGGCCCGCTCGACGGTCGCGGCCGCCTCCTCGATCCGATCCACTCCGGTCAGCAGGCCGCCCAGATCGACCAGGGCCTCGGCCAGCTCGACGCCGGGTTCCCCGCGCGCCTCGGCCACCTTGACCCGGATCGAGGCGGCGTGCACGGCCCGGTCGAACCTGCCGAGCACCGACGCGTAGTCGGAGGCCCTGCGCAGGGAGAGCACCAGGTCGTCCCGGAACGCCTCCGCGTCCATGCCGTACAGGCGGTGCCGGATGCCCACGGCGCGGTCGGCCGCCTCCCACGCTCGCTCCAGGTCGCCCAGGGCCTCGTGGTAGCCGGCGAGGTTGTGCAGCACGACGGCGAGGTTCCGCAGGTGCCGGGGCTCGTCGGCGATCAGCCTGTCGTAGCAGGCCACGGCGCGGGTCGCGGCGTCCCGGGCGCGTTCGTCCCGGCCGAGCTCGTGCAGCCGTACGGCCAGACCGTTGAGGGAGTTGGCCAGTTCGTGCCGGAGATCGGCCCGCTCGTAGAGCTCGACGGACCTCTGCGCGGCCGCCGCGGCCTCCTCGGTCCTGCCCAGCGCGCCGAGCTTGTTGGCCAGGTTGTTCCAGGCGCCGCCCAGCGGGCCCCGATAGGTCTCCGGGTCCTGCGCGGCGAGCTCCTGCCAGAGCTCCAGCGCCTCCCGGTCGGCCCGTTCGGCCTCCTCGTGGCGGCCGCACCCGGCCAGGCTGCTGCCCAGGTGGCCCTTCGCCCGGGCCAGGCACTCCCGGTCGCCGGAGGTCTCCGCGGCGTTCACGGCCCGCTCGGCGTTGCGCAGGGCGAGTTCGTACCGCCCGCAGCGGAAGTCCAGCTCCGCCAGCCAGCCCAGCAGACCGGCCTGCGGGGTGGTCCAGTCCGGGTCGTCCCTGACCAGGAGCTTGTAGAGGCGGGCGGCCACGGCGGCGACCGCCGCGGCCTCGGTGAGGCGCCCCTCGCCGGCGAGCAGCTGCGACAGGTGCTGGAGCGCCGGGGCCAGCTCTCCCCGGAGCGGCTCGGAGTTCGGTACCGCCGCCAGATACGCCTCCTTGGCCTCCATCAGCCGGCCTCGCTCGATGAGCCGCCCGCCGTAGGAGATCCAGGCCAGAGGCCGGACCAGACCGCTGTCGGGTCCCAGCTCCTCCGCGATCCGTACGGCCTGCACCGCGGCTTCCAGGGCCTCGTCGTCCCGGTCGGCGGCCGAGAGCGGGTCGGACATCAGCTGGAGGGCCAGCGCCAGGAACGGCAGGTGGCCGCGGTCCTCCTCGACCAGCTCCCGGTAGGCCGCGATCGCTTCCATGCCGGGCTCCAACGCCTCCTCGCCGCGGTCGAGCCGGAGCAGTGCGCTCGCCCGGTCGCGCAGGGCGAGCGCCAGCCGGGACCGGAACTGCGGGAACTCGGTGGACAACTCCCGCATCAGCCCGATGGCGAGGTCGCACGCCTCCAGCGCCTCATCGGCCTCTCCGCCCCGCATGAGCAGGTCGAACAGCTCATGGCAGGTCAGCGCCACATCCGGACGGTAGCGGGGACCGGAGCGCAGGCAGACGTCGTAGTAGCGCAGCGCGTCCCGCTTGGCCGCGGCGGCCTCGGCCACCCTGCCGAGCTCGGCCAGACTGGTGCCGCAGTCGCGTACGGCCCGCGCGTACAGGCCACAGAAGACCTCGCCGTCGGCGACGTGCGGGCGAAGCACGGACGCGGCCTCCTCGGACACCTCCAATGCCTCCTCCCACCGCTGCTGACGGGTGAGGATCTCGCCGAGCATGCCGAGGGCATCGGCGTACTTCAGCGGGTCGGTGAGGGCGAACGGCTGCCGCAGGGCGACGATCACCCGCCAGGCGGCCTCCCAGTCGGCCGCCCGGCCGCGCTGCTGGAAAGCCTCGGCGAGCCTGAGGACCTCGGAGACGAGCGACTGGACGACGCTCTGCGGATCATCGAGCAGGCCGGGAAGGGACGGCTGGACCTCGAGACCGGCGGCCTCCGCCCGCCTCAGGAGATCGTGCAGGGGCTCGACGATCCAGGGGAGGTGGGCATGGGCCGCTTCGAGATCCATGAGTCCTTCGCAAACATCATCAAAGGTGACGGTGAGGGAAATACTGCCCTATATCCGGTCCTGGCGGAACGGTCCAAGGGTGTCGGTCGCGGGCCGCTCCGGCGGCGAGGACCGGTCGCGGAAGGCCCGTCATGCGTCTCCGCTGCGGAGGTAAGAGCTTGTTGCGCTGGTCGGAAACAGTCAATCACCATGTGAATAGATGACACAAGTAGTAATTCTCGTCTTTTGATGGAGCGGGCCGGACAGTTGACGACCGGCGGCAGGGATCGCTACGGTCCCGGCAGGTCACGAGTTTCAGCGCCAAGCCCCGGCTCGCTGGACGGCACCCCGCTCGCCGCGGGTGCCCCGGGTGACGACCTGCTCCATGCGCGGTGCGTGGAGAACGGCGGATCACCGGAGTCGTCGGCCACCGGGGTCCGAACCCGGATCCTGGAGATGCCCTGTGCCCACTCCCCGCGACCCGTTGCCCCGCTACCGTCGCCGCCCCAGTTGCAAGGTCGAGTCCGGCCTCGCGGCCACCGTCGTCCAGGAGCGCGTCCTCCGCGCGGGCGACGGCTTCTTCCGGTACGGCGAGTGCCACGGTGCACCCCACGCGGAGCACGTCCGCCTGGCGTGGGAGTTCCGCGTCGCCTCCCGGTACGGCGTCGCGCACCCGTCCGAGGGCCACCCCGGATCCGGAAAGTGACATGTGCGGAGCTGACTTCCCTGAGGACGCCCGCGCGTACCCGATGCTGGACCGGCTGGTCCGCACCTGTCTGGCCGGTTGGCTGGAGGCGGCCGGCCTGCTGGACGAGGCCGGCGGGCTCCGTGACCTGAGACCGATCCGGGACGCCGAAACCGCGTGGGCGGCTCGCATGGTGATCGATCAGACGGTCGACCGTATGCCGGGCCTGTCCGTACCGGGGCGATCGGAGGGCTTCGTTCTTCATGGGATCGCCGGTCGAGCGGCGGGACGTGTGGCCGACTCCGTACTCGCCTCCGCGGCGGACGGACTCCTGGACGGTGATCTCCGTCACCGGGTTCACCGCCTGGTCAGGGACGCGGCCTTCCGGGTGGCCCTCGATGGGATCAGATCCGGTAGCGGCCGAGTGCGGGACCAGGAGATCACCGCTCGCCGGGCCCGTGGCGCCCTCGCCTCCGTCGCCGCGACCCTCCGGTGATCCGCGGCCGTGACCGCCGGTGGCCCGGGCGTGGCGGAGGGCCGCTGGTTCACACTTCGCGGACTGATGGTGGCCGTTCGCTGACAGGATCCCGTCGTGGTGATTCAGGTGGCGGTGTGCGGTCCGCGTGACTGCACGAGCGAAGACGGGTCCAACGCCCGCGAGGTCGGACGGCTGCTGGCGGAGCGCGGCGCGGTGGTGATCTGCGGCGGTTACACCGGGGTCATGGCCGCCGTGGCGGCCGGGGCCCGATCGGCGGGCGGGACGGTGGTGGGCGTCCTGTCCGGGGCGGACCGGGCGGACGCCTGCCCCGACCTGTCCGTCGTGATCCCGACCGGCGCCGGGGAGGCGCGCAACGCCATCATCGTCAACTCGGGTGACGCCGTGATCGTCATCGGCGGGTCGTGGGGCACGCTGTCGGAGCTGGCGCTCGCGATGCGCCGGGGCGGCGTCCCCGTGGTCCAGCTCGGTGGCTGGCGGGTCCTGGACCGCGACGGGCGTCCGGTCGGCGGCGTCGCGCACGCTTCGACGCCGGAGGAGGCGCTGGCGCTGACCGGGCTCTGGCCCGACCGGCCCCGGCCCGGCCGATGACCTCCCGGACGGGCCGGGACCGGCGACGCGCCGGGGCGGCTCCTCATTTGTCCAAAGTCCAAAGCCCGTCCAAAGCCGCAGTTCTGGACAGAGATCGGTTGGTCGGACCGGGAGCGGCGGGCAAGCTGGCGGAGATCCCGGCGCCCGCGGTCCCCGACCGCGACCGCGCCTTCCCGTGCCGGTCGCCGAACCGGCCGGGCCGTGTCAGAAAACGAAGGAAGCCATCTTGAAGTACAGGAAACTGGCGCCTGCCGTGGCCGCTCTCGCCGTGTTGTGCGCCCCGTCCGTCGCCGCCGCCGGCACCGCGGAGACCTCCGCCGACGTGCACAGGAAGTCCGCCGCGTGCGCGTCGCCCAGTGGAGAGAAGATCAATGTCTCCTGGGGCGACGGCAACGTGACCACCACCGTCTACTACAACAACCACTGCAACCAGAAGCGCGCGGTCAAGCTGCAGTTCGTCCGGGAGAACGGAACGATCTTCTACAAGTGCTTCACCGTCGGCGCCAAGAGCAAGGGCAGCAAGAAGATCGATCACAGCATGCCCAACAAGGTGACGCTGCCCGGCAGCTGCTAGCGCCTGTTTCAGAAGCAGGCCGGCTCACCCGGGGCCCGCACCGAAACGGATGCGCCGTCTCGGCGCGGTGACCGCATTCATCAGATCATACTCATCGGATGAGGAGACCTTCATGTCCGCGTACTCCCGTAGGACGAACCTGCGCACCCGCGCCGCCGTCGTCGTGGCCGCCTCCCTCGCCGCCGCCGGTCTCGGCGTCGGCACCGCGGCTCCGGCGTCGGCGGACGTCCACCGCGGGGTCGCCGGTTGCTTCGCCTGGTCGTGGGGGGACGGCAACACCTCCGTGACGGTGTACTGGCACAACCGGTGCGACAACAAGCGCAAGCTGAAGATCAAGTACAGCCTGGGCTGGACCACCAAGTCGTACACGGCTGTCGTCGGGGCCGACGGGAAGGGGCACAAGAAGTTCCAGACCGCCTCGATCGTGTCCATCACCGACGGAGGCCGCGCCTGACATCGCGCGGCCGGTCTTGAGGGGTACGGCGCAGCGCACGCCGTACCCCTCCGCCACTCCTCCGCCGGGGCGTCCACGGGGCGTCCACGAGGGGTCCGCGGCGACCCCGCGCGGCGGCGACACCGCGGACGGGCACGGCGAAGCATCCCGACGGATTCCGGTAATCTCCTCGATTCGGAAACGTGTTGCCGGAAAGGGTTGCGCCGATCCGCAGGTGCGGATGCAGTGCGGCGTCGACCAGAACGGGTGGGGGATGCCGGAGTCACCGGACGTGCGCAGGTCACCGGATTCGCTCCGGGAGAAGCCGGGGGCGCGGCGGGGACGGAGGCCCGCTCGGCCCGATCCGGAGTCCGGCCCGGTGGCGCTGCTCGCGCACCGGCTCTGGGAGCTCAAGGAGAGAGCGGGCGACCCGTCCTTCGCGGAGATGTCCTCCCGCCTGGGGGCGGCGGCCTCGAAGTCGTCGCTGGCGGCCGCCGCCCAGGGGCGGACACTCCCGAGCTGGGAGACGACGTGGGAGTTCGTCCGGGTCCTCGCGGTCGACCTCCTGGGGCAGGAGGAGCGGGAGACCGAGCGGGAGTGGCGGGCGTACTGGGAGCAGGCCAGGGCCGAGAGCCTGCCGGGTTCCTCCACGACGGAGGACGGGCCGTCGGGGAACGGGCCGGTGGGAGACGGGCCTGTAGGGAACGGGCCCGCTCCGGACGCACGACCGTTCCGCATGGGCAGGTCGGCCGTCCTGAGCCTGCTGTCCGCCGTTCTCGCGGGCGGCGCCGGCGCGCTGGTCATCCTGTTCTCGCCGCTCGACGGCGAGAACGCGGGGGAGAGCGCCGCATCGCACGAGCCGCCGGCATGGACGGCGGAGTCGCGCGACGACTCGATCTTCGAGGGGGACGTCACGTATCCGGACGGGACCGAGGTGCGCAGGGGGAGACCCTTCACCAAGGTGTGGCGGATCCGCAACGCCGGAGCGATTCCCTGGCAGGGGCGGTACCTTACCCGGATCAACACCGCTCCGTGCCGTGCTCCCGAGCGGGTCGAGATCGAGCCGACCGATCCGGGTGAGGCCGTCGAGATCGCGGTGCGCGTCCGCGCCGCCGACCGCCCGGCCCGATGCAAGATCTTCTGGAAGATGACCAGTGCGGACGGGACTCCGCTGTTCGCCGGGAAGAAACCGATCTTCCTTGACGTCAGCGTGAAATGACGCGGGACCACCACCGCAGGACGGGCCCGGCGGATCCGGGCGGGGCTCTTCCTCGGCCGGTGGCCGCCTGCTGCTGACAGGACATCTGCGTGAGGTTCGGGATCACCTGGCGTGGGCGATCTTCGAGGATGCACAATCACTGGTGTGAAGGCATATGTCGGCGTGACCGATGCCGAGTGGTACCGCTTCCTGGCCGCCCGTCCCGGGGTGAGCGAGGTCAACTTCTGGCGTCCGTCGAGCGCTCGGGGGTTCAAGGTCCTCAGCCACGGCGAGCCGTTCTTCTTCAAGAGCCACTATCCGCACAACCGCGTGGTCGGCGGCGGCTTCTACAGCGGCTTCGCCCAGCTCCGGGTCTCGGAGGCGTGGGAGTTCTTCGGCGAGGGCAACGGCGCGGCGAGTCTGGCGGAGCTGCGCAGGCGCGTCGGCCGCTACCGCAGCGAGCCGATGGGGCCCGGCGACGATCCGGTGATCGGCTGCGTCATCGTCCGTGACGTCTGCTTCTTCCCCGAGGGAGCCGACGCGGGAACGCCGCCGGACTTCGCCTCCAACATCGTCCAGGGCAAGGGCTACGATCTGGCGGTCCACCCCGAAGCGGCTTACTTCCACGGTCTGCTCGACCGCATGGGCATCGGTGTGGAGGTCGACCTGTCGGAGCCGTGGCACCTCGACGGCCCGGTCTACGGCGATCCGCGGCTGGCTCCCCGGCGGCTCGGCCAGCGGGCGTTCCAGGCCGTCGTCCTGCAGGCCTACGAGCGGCGCTGCGCCGTCACCGGGGACAAGATCCGGCCGGTCCTGGAGGCGGCCCACATCCGTCCCGTCGCCGCCGGAGGCCAGCACCGCCTGGACAACGGGCTGCTGCTCCGCTCGGACGTGCACACCCTGTTCGACCGCGGTTACCTGGCGGTGGACCCGAAGTACCGGCTCCGGGTCAGCCCCCGGCTGCGGGAGGAGTTTGGCAACGGCGAGGAGTTCTACCGGCGGGCGGGAACGCAGATCGCCCTCCCGCACCAGCGCCGCGACCGGCCCGCCGCCGAGGTCCTGGAATGGCACCTCGACGAGGTCTTCCTCGCCTCCTGAGCGTGACCGGACGTATCCGGGCCCTGCCGCGTCCGTGACGGTCGTTCACCAGGCGAGGGAATACGACGGCCGCGCGCTATAGACGATGATCGGCTGGCTGCTTTCCCGCGTGCGGTCAGAATGGAAGCACGGGCAGGAAGGGGCTCGGGTTGCCGTGCCAGGAGAGGGAGAGCTCCTCGCGGGCGCGAGTGCAGGCAACGAAGAGAAGGCACCGCTCCCGCTGTAGGTCATGGTGGTGAGCGATCAGATCTTCGTCGGCGGGGGTAATGGCGGACGCGGGCGGCATGGCGTGCTCGCTGAGGCCGATGACTGCGACACAGCGGAACTCCATGCCCTTCATCCTGTGCATGGTTCCCACGCCCACCTCCGCGTCGTTGTGCTCCTTGGCGAGTGACGTGGCGGGGACACCGACGGCTCTGAGCTTGGCGACGGCCTGGTCTGCGAACATGTTGGAGCGGGCGGCCACCCCGATCTGGCCGGGGGCGACCCCCTGGTCGAGCCATCCCCGCACGGTTTTGACCAGTGCGTCCAGCTCCGCCTGCTGGGTGGTGGAGCCTGCGAGGTGCGGCTCGGCACCGTGCACGTCCGAGCGGTAGCCGGTGAGGGTGTCGACGTCGCCGTTCATGTCGTCGATCCGCTCACTGCGGAGCAGTTTGAGGCTCCAGCGGAGGATCTCTGCCGTTGTCCGGTAGTTGATCTTAAGCCGGGCGGACCGGCCGGTGATGTCGATGCCGAGCTTCTTCAGCGAGACGCGGTAGTCGTAGACCCTCTGGTGGGTGTCGCCGGCCAGGAACAGATCGTCCCGGCCCCGAACGGCCGCAGCGCGCAGGAGCCGCCAGTGCCAGGGACTCAGGTCCTGGGCCTCGTCCACGATCACGTGCCGATACGGCATGCGCGCCCCCTCCTCGAGCAGGCGCGTCGCCTCCAGGCAGATTGTCTCGTACGTCCACACCTTGTCGGCTCGCAGGCTGTCGGTGAAGGCCGTGATGGCGTCCCAGACCTGCGCCCGCTGGAGGTGGCCCAGCGCCCTGCCGCGTCCCGGGCGGGGAGCCTGCTGGTACTCCTCCAGCGAGCCGATGCCCTGGCTGAGGATCACCTGCCGCCACTCGTGGGTGAGGAACGCCTCGTTGAATCGCGACGGGAGACCCAGCGTGCGGACCACCTTGGTCCACCGCTGCTTCTCGTCCTGCGGCCGGAGTACGGCGAGGTTCCCGGTCCCGCCCGTGACGAGCCGGTAGGCCACGCCGTCGATGTGGCGGACCTCGATCCGGTCGAGGACCGCCTGGTCGTCGGTGAGGGAGCGCAGCGCGTCCTCCATGGTGGAGGGCAGCGTCCGGATGAAGGTCGTCAAGAGGACAGACTTGTCCTTGTCGCACCGAGCGGCGAGGTGCTTGGCGCGGTGCAGGGCCACGACGGTCTTCCCGGTGCCGGGGCCGCCCGTCACACGGGCCGGTCCGCTGAAGGAGCCGTAGGCGGCGTTCTGCTGCGACTTGTGCAGATAGATGAGCCAGAGGGCGAACGGCTGGGCGAAGGCCTCCATGAGCTCAGCCGGGCCGTCGACCAGCAGCACCTGCTCGGGGGAGCGCTCGACGGCGGCGGCGACGTCCTCGGGGTCGATCTGCGCGGTCTTCTCAGCGGGGGCAGGCAGGCTCGCCCAGACCTCGTCCACGGTCATGCCGGAGGCGAGGCCCACGAGCACGTCGTACTGCTGCTTGGGGAAGAACGCCTGTGCCTTGTCGAGCTGGTCGTCACTGGTGAACGTGCGGGCCAGCGCGAGCACCTGGGCGTCGACGCCGAGCCGCTCCATGTCGGCGTCGTTGACCGGGGCGAACAGGGGAGCGGCGACCTCGGGCAGGGGGGCGGCCGCCGCGACCTGCTCCTCCAGGGTCACCATGTCGCGCAGTTCGATGATGCCGGTCGCCATGTTCACCGTCACGCGGCGCCGCTTGGCCCACTCGTAGGCCTTGTCGTGCTGGAGCACGTTGAGCAGGACGTAGAGGTCACCCTTCTCCGGGGCGAGCACCACCCCCCGCCAGAAGTCCGTGATCCGGATGGTGTGCATGCGGGCGTCGTAGGCGTTCTTCACCGGTTCGAGGTGCAGCCCGGCATAGGTGGCCTCCTCAAACTTGGGGAAAACCTCCATGACCTGCTCCTGGACCGATTTCTCCAGTTTGAGAAAGTCGCGGAAGAACTCCCGGTAGACGCCGAGCCTCGCCATCCCTTGCCTCCTCGGGCTTCTGCCGTCGTCAGCGTGAGCATACATGTGGTGAGGTCAGTTCACATTAATCAGTCCTGTAACGTTCCATATGATGGTTATGTGTGATTAGAGTGCGTCCGCAAACATACAAGCGACATGGCGGCCGCGCCGTGTAGGTGACTCCCGGACACCCCGAGAAAGGGAGCGGTGACATGGACGTCTTCGAGGTCCACGAGCAACTCGTGGCTGACTACGACGCCTTCACGACCTCGCTCGTCCATGTCCGCGACAAGCGGATCGCCGAGCATCTGGAGGACGACCGCCAGGCCCGGGTCCGCTGGCCGCACCCGTGGGTCTCCCTCAACCCCAGCTTCGCCGGCGGAGGGACGATCTCCGAGCTGGCCGGGGAGGGCCTGCTGCATCCGGGGTGCGAGCGGCTGTTCCGCATCAAGGACGACGCCGACGACCCTGGCGACCGGCCCATCACGCTCCACCGCCACCAGCGCGAGGCCGTGGAGGCCGCCCACGACGGCCGCAGCTACGTCCTCACCACCGGGACCGGCTCCGGCAAGAGCCTCACCTACATGATCCCGATCGTCGACTCGGTGCTGCGCGACCCGGACCCCGGCCGGGTCAAGGCGATCGTCGTCTACCCGATGAACGCCCTGGCCAACAGCCAGCTGCACGAACTCGAGCGCTTCCTTGAGTGGGGCCTGCCCAAGAACGCCCGACCGGTCACCTTCGCCCGCTACACGGGCCAGGAGAGCGAGGAGCAGCGCGCCCGCATCCTCGACCGCAAGCCGGACATCCTGCTCACCAACTACGTGATGCTGGAGTACCTGCTCACCCGTCCCGACGAGCGCAAGCACCTGATCGGCGCGGCCCGGGGCCTGCGCTTCCTCGTCCTGGACGAGCTCCACACCTACCGGGGGCGCCAGGGCGCCGATGTCGCCCTGCTCGTCCGGCGGCTCCGGGACGCGTGCGACGCCCCGGACATGCAGTGCGTCGGGACCTCGGCGACCATGGCCACGACTGAGACCTTCGCCGAGGCGCAGCAGGTCGTCGCCGGGGTCGCCACACGGCTGTTCGGCACGGAGGTCACCCCCGGCCGGGTGATCGGGGAGACCCTCGTCCGGGCCACCGCCGACCAGGATCCGGACCCCGTACGGCTCGCCGCGAGCATGGACCGGGCCGGGTCGGGCCGCTCCTACGCCGAGCTGGCCGCGGACCCGCTGGCGAGCTGGATCGAGTCGGAGTTCGGTCTGACCGCGGAGAAGGGCACCGGCCGGCTGGTCCGCCGCCGCCCAACCAAGGTGGCTGCGGCCGCCGACGACCTGGCCTCGCTCACCGGCCGTCCCCCGGCGGACTGCGCGAAGGCCATCGAGACGCTCCTGCAGGAGGCCTCCCACGCCCGGCACCCGGAGACGGGCCGGCCGCTGTTCGCCTTCCGCCTCCACCAGTTCCTCTCCAAGGGCGACACCGTCTACGTCAGCCTCGAGAGCGAGGCCGAGCGCCACATCACCAGCCAGTACCAGGTGAGCGTGCCGGGAGAGCGGGAGAAGATCCTGCTCCCGCTGGCCTTCTGCCGCGAGTGCGGTCAGGAGTACCTGGTCGTCTCCAAGAGGAAGGACGGCCGCTACGCGGCCCGCCAGGAGGCCGACGTGGCGGGCGGTGACGCGGTCAACGGCTACCTCTACGTCAGCTCCGACCATCCCTGGCCCGCCGACCCCGTCGAGAACGGCAGGCTGCCCGACTCGTGGCTGGAGCCGTCGGCTGACGGCGGCATGCAGGTGCGCCCGAATCTCGCCGACCACCTGCCCAGGGAGGTGTGGCTCGGCGTCGGGGGCAGCGAGACCGAGCACGGCCAGGGCCAGCGTGCCTGGTACTTCCGCGAGCCCTTCAGGTTCTGCCTACGCTGCCGCGTCGCCTACGAGCAGACCCGGGGCAGCGACTTCGCCAAGCTGGCGACCTTCGCCACCGAGGGCCGCAGCTCCGCGGTCTCGGTCATCAGCTCCAGCATCGTGCGGAACCTCCGGAAACAAGAGGACCTGAGCGGTGAGGCCCGCAAGCTGCTGACCTTCGTCGACAACCGGCAGGACGCCAGTCTGCAGGCGGGCCACCTCAACGACTTCGTCCAGGTCACCCAGCTCCGCGGAGCGCTCTATCAGGCCGCGCTGGCCGCCGGGGACGAGGGACTGCGCCACGACGACGTGGCGCAGCGTGTCGCGAGGGCGCTCGATCTCCCTCTCGCGGCCTTCGCCCAGAACCCCGGCGTGAAGCACGGTCAGAAGGAGGCCGTGCTCAAGGCGCTCCGCTCGGTGCTGTCCTACCTGATCTACCTGGACCTGGAGCGCGGCTGGCGCATCACCATGCCCAACCTGGAGCAGACCGGCCTGCTCCGGTTCGACTACGTGGCGCTCGACGACATCGCCGCCGACACCGAATATTGGGATCGCACACACCCGGCCCTGCGCGATGACGCTCCCGCCCACCGCGCCGAGATCATGCGGATCGTGCTCGACGAGATGCGCCGGGCCCTCGCCGTGGACGTGGACGTCCTCACCCCCGAGGGATACGAGCGGATCGTCAAGCAGTCCGACCAGAACCTCACCGGCGCGTGGGCACTCGCCGAGGGCGGCAACCGGGACACCGCCCGGGTCATCGTCGCCCGTCCCGGCCGCCCCGGTCAGAGTCGCGACCGGATCAACTTCACCGGCCGCTCCGCGCTCGGCCGCTACCTGCGCCGCAGCGACGCCTTCCCGCACCACCGCGAGAAGCTCGGTGTCGACGACGCCCAGCAGATCATCATCGACCTGCTCTGGGCCATGGAGAAGTACGGCCTCCTCGTCGAGGTCGAGGAGGACCGCGACGGCGCCAAGGGCTATCGGCTCCGCTCGTCGGAGCTGGTCTGGCGGGCCGGGGACGGCAGGACCGGAGCGCCCGACCCGCTCCGCAAGACCGTCGATCCGGAGGTCGGCACCCGGGTGAGCGGGTTCTTCAAGGATCTGTACCAGCAGGTGGCCAAGGATCTCGTCGGCATCCACGCTCTGGAGCACACGGCGCAGGTACGGGCCGAGGAGCGGCAGGAGCGCGAGGAGCGGTTCCGCAGCGGGAAGCTGCCGCTGCTGTACTGCTCGCCGACAATGGAACTGGGCGTCGACATCGCCACGCTCAACTCCGTGGCGATGCGCAACGTCCCGCCCACGCCCGCCAACTACGCCCAGCGCTCGGGCCGGGCCGGCCGGAGCGGGCAGCCCGCCCTCATCACCACTTACTGCTCCACCGGCAGCTCGCACGACCAGTACTACTTCCGCCGCTCGGAGCTGATGGTCGCCGGCAGCGTGCAGCCGCCCCGGCTGGACCTCACCAACGAGGACCTGGTCCGCTCCCACGTGCACGCCGTCTGGCTGGCCGAGACCGGCGTGCACCTGCACAGCAGGATGACCGAAGTCATCGACGTCTCCCAGCAGGGTCTGCCGCTCCACGGATATCTGCGGACTCAGCTCGAGGACGAGGGCGCGCGCCGCCGCGCCGTACCGCGGGCCAGGGCGGCGCTCGTCGACATCGCCGACCGGCTCGCTGAGAGCGCCTGGTGGTACGACGAGTGGGTCGAGGAACGGGTCCGGAACGCGGCCGAGCGGTTCGACGCCGCCTGCGACCGCTGGCGCGACCTCTACCGCAACGCCCTCGCCGAGCAGGAGGAGCAGAACCGCCGGGTGCTGGACCCCGCGTCCACGCCGCAGGCCAGGCAGCGGGCCCAGCAGCGCCGCCTGCAGGCCGAGAACCAGCTCAAGCTGCTCAAGAACGAGGACAGCGAGCAGCAGTTCAGCGACTTCTACACCTACCGCTACTTCGCCTCGGAGGGCTTCCTCCCCGGCTACTCGTTCCCCCGCCTGCCGCTGGCCGCCTACATCCCGGGCCGCAGGCAGCGCGGCGCCTACGTGCAGCGGCCCCGCTTCATCGCGATCAACGAGTTCGGGCCGGGCGCGCTGATCTACCACGAGGGCCAGCGCTACCAGGTCTCCAGCATCCAGGTCCCGTCCGAGGGGTCCGGCGAGATCGCCACCCGGGAGGCGCGGATCTGCGGTCAGTGCGGCTACTGGCACGACCGCGAGGCCGGCGTGGACAACTGCCAGGAGTGCGACGCGGAGCTGGGCGGCTCGCTCTCCGGTCTCATGCACCTGCAGACCGTGCAGACGGTCCGCCGCCAGCGCATCTCCTCCGACGAGGAAGAGCGCCGCCGCGCCGGGTTCGAGCTGGCCATCAGCTACCGCTTCAGCACGCACGGCAGTCGCTCCGGACGGCTCAACGCGCAGATCCAGGCGGCGGACGAGCCGCTGGCCGAGCTGGTCTACGGCGACACCGCGACCGTGCGGGTCATCAACCGGGGCAACCGGGGCCGCCGCAACCGCAACGACGTCGGCTACTGGCTCGACCCGGTGCGCGGGCGCTGGCTCAGCGAGAGCAGGGCCTCCGAGCGCAGCCCGGAGGAGGAGGGGCTGGCCTCGCAGGAGGACGCCCAGCGGGTGATGAAGGTCGTCCCCTACGTCGAGGACCGCAAGAACATCTGCGTGATCCGCCTCGCCGAGCGGGTCTCGGAGACCACCGCCACCACCCTGCGCTTCGCGCTGGAGCGCGGCATCGAGGCCGAGTTCCAGTTGGAGGACGCCGAGCTCACCAGTGAGACTCTGCCCGACTCGCAGGACCGCGCCCGGATGCTCTTCATCGAGAGCGCCGAGGGCGGGGCCGGCGTGCTCCGTAGGCTCCACGACGAGCCCGGCGCGCTGCGCCGGGTCGCGCTCAGGGCATTGGAGATCATCCACATCGACCCGGAGACGGGCGAGGACCGCGAGCACGCGCCCGGGGCACGTGAGCGCTGCGAGCGCGGCTGCTACGACTGCCTGCTCGCCTACGGCAACCAGTTCTGGCACGAGCGGATCGACCGGCACAGCGCGGTGGATATCCTGCGCCGCCTGGCGGCCTCCGAGACCGTCCCGGCGGGCGGGCACCGCACCGCCGAGGAGCACATGAACGCCCTCAAGGACTCCTCCGAGAGCAGTCTGGAGCGGAAGTTCCTCGACTTCCTGCGCGCGGGCGACTACCGCCTGCCGGACGGTGCCCAGGAGGTCCTCTCCGACGCCCGGGCGAGGCCCGACTTCGTCTACCGCCTGAAAGCAGGAAATGTCGCAATCTTTGTTGATGGACCTCATCATGACGCGACTAATGTGAACGAACGCGACATGGAGGCGGAGGACCGGCTCATGGACCTGGGCTGGCTCGTGATCCGCTTCCGCCACGACGACACCTGGGACGAGATCGTGTGCAACCACCCGAGCATCTTCGGCACCGGCAGGGGGAACTGATGAGCTACACCGCCGGATCCCTCGTCGCGGCCCGGGGCCGCGAGTGGGTCGTCCAGTCCGGCAGCGCCGACGGCTTCCTCCTCGTCCGCCCGCTCAACGGCGACACCGACTTCGAGGCATGCCTCTTCCCCGACGAGGTCAGCCACGCGAGCTTCCCGCCGCCGCGCCCGGACGAGGTCGGCGACAGCGTCGCCGCCGGCATGCTCCGTACGGCGCTGCGCACCGGCTTCACCTCCGGCGCGGGACCGTTCCGGTCGCTGGCGTCGATCGCCGTGACCCCCCGCCAATACCAGTTCGTCCCGCTGCTGCTGGCGATGCGCATGGACACGGTCCGCCTGCTCATCGGCGACGACGTCGGCATCGGCAAGACCGTCGAGTCCGGCCTGATCGCCAAGGAACTGCTGGAGCGCGGCGAGGCCACCGGACTGACCGTGCTCTGCTCGCCCGCCCTCGCTGAGCAGTGGGTGGCCGAGCTGCGCGACAAGTTCGCCATCGACGCCACGCTCGTGCTGCGCTCCACCGTCGCCCGGCTGGAGCGCGACCTCCGCCTCGACGAGTCGATCTTCGAGCGGCACCCGGTCACCGTCGTTTCCACCGACTTCATCAAGTCCGACCGCCGCTACCAGCAGTTCGTGCGGACCTGCCCCGACCTGGTCATCGTGGACGAGGCCCACACCTGCGTGTCGGCCGGCTCGGACAGCAAGCAGAACCAGCTCCGCTACCGCCTCCTGCAGGAGCTCGCCGCCGACCCCGAGCGGCACATGCTCCTGGTCACCGCCACCCCGCACAGCGGCAAGGAGGATGCCTTCCGCGACCTCATCGGCCTGCTCGACCCCGAGCTGGCCACCGTCGACCTGGAGAGCGTCAAAGGCCGCGAGCAGCTCGCCCGGCACTTCGTGCAGCGCCGCCGCCGCGACATCCGCCGCTACCTCGACGAGGAGACGCCCTTCCCGAAGGACCGCAAGGTCCTGGACGTCTCCTACGCCCTGGCCGGTCAGTACGCCAAGCTCACCCGCGAGGTCCTCGAGTACGCCCGCGAGACCGTCCGTAAGCCGGGTACCGGCCTGCAGCAGCGGGTCTCCTGGTGGTCGGCGCTCGCGCTCCTCCGCTCGGTCGCCTCCTCGCCCCGCGCCGCCGCCGCCACCCTTGAGGCCCGCTCGGCCACCGCCGCCGCCGAGACCGGGCAGGAGGCCGACAGCCTCGGCTCCGGCCTCCTCGACCGCGTCGACGCCGAGAACCTCGAAGGCGATGACGCCGCCCCCGGAGCCCGCACCGGCGATGACGAGGCGCCCGCCGACAGCGCGCGCCTGAAGCGCATGGCCGCGGATTTCAGAGCGATCGAGACCGAGGGCAAGAAGGCGGACGCCAAGCTGGCGCTCCTGATCGACGAGGTCAAGAAGTCCCTCGCCGAGGGCTACAACCCCATCGTCTTCTGCCGGTTCATCCCCACCGCCGAGTACGTCGCCGAGCACCTGAGAACAGAGCTCAAGAAGGTGAACGTCGGCTCTGTGACCGGCCAGCTCCCTCCGGACGCCCGCCAGGAGGCCATCGGGCGGCTGACCGCAGAGCCCGGCCCGCACGTGCTCGTCGCCACCGACTGCCTCTCGGAGGGCGTCAACCTCCAGGAGCACTTCCAGGCCGTCATCCACTACGACCTCGCCTGGAACCCCACCCGCCACGAGCAGCGGGAGGGCCGCGTCGACCGGTTCGGCCAGCGCAGCCCTCTCGTGCGCGCTGTGACCCTCTACGGCCTCGACAACCACATCGACGGCATCATCCTGAACGTCCTCATCCGCAAGCACCGCACGATCGCCAAGCAGACCGGGGTCGCCATCTCCGTCCCCACCGGCGGCGACGACATCATCCAGGCGCTCGTCGAGGGCCTGCTGATCCGGGACGGCGACCCCGACCAGCTCGGTCTGGACTTCGGCGTGGCCAGGACCCGCGACCAGATACACCGGGAATGGGAGAGCGCCGCCGACCGCGAGTCGAAGGCCCTCACCAAGTACGCTCACTCCGGCATCAAGCTGGAGGAGGTCCAGCGGGAGGTCGCCGAGATCCGCGCCGCCCTCGGCGGCTCCGCCGACGTGGCCCGCTTCGCCCGAGAGGCCCTGTCCGGATTCGGTGCGATCATCGACGCCCGCCCGGACGGCTTCCACGCCGACACCCGGCAGCTCCCGATCTCCGTACGGCACGCGCTCGGCCTCGGCTTCGACGGCACGGCCCAGACGCTCAGCTTCCATCCGGACATCCCCGTCCCGCCGGACGCGCACGCCCTCGTCCGCACCGACCCCATGGTCCGTGGCCTCGCCCGCACCGTGCTGGACTCCGCCCTCGACGCCGAGGGCCCCGCCCGGCGCTGCGGCGTCGTCCGCACCGGCGCGGTCACCACCCGCACGGTCCTGCTCCTGATCCGCTACCGCTTCCACGTGACGCTGCCCGGCCGCGACGGGACGCGCACCCTCATCGCCGAGGACGCGCAGATCCTCGGCTACCGGGGCGGCGCCGCCGGACGCGAGTGGCTCACCGACGCCGAGGTCGAGCAGATCCTGGCCGCCAAGCCGGAGAACGTCCTCCGCGAGCTCGTGAAAAACGCCGCCAACCGGGCCGTCAACGAGCTCCCCGAAATCACCGAGGAGATCGAGGCGCGCGGCGAGGTCCTCGCCGACCGGCTCCTCCAGTCGCACCAGCGGGTGCGCGGCGCCGCCGGCGCCGGCACGCGCGGACTGAAGGTGACCGCCAACCACCCCGCCGACGTGCTCGGCCTCTACGTCTACCTCCCCGCCGGTGGTGCCTGATGAAGAACGCCTACCTCGCCGTCGATGTCCAGGGCGGTCTCCTCCCGCAGGACGTGCTCTCCCGGATCGCCGCCGCCGACCGCGACCTGCCCGGCATGCGGCCCGAGGACTACCACCTCGCTGTGGCCGAGCGCCTCGGCGACGCCGCCAGCCGCCGCTGGGACTACCTCCTCGGCGCCTACCGCACCTTCCGCGACAAGCTGGCCACCCTCCCCGAGGGCGACGCCGCCACCACGCTCACCCGCGAGCGGTGGCTTCGCATCCTCCTGAACGAGCTGGGCTTCGGTCGGGTCCCGTTCAACCCTGGCAGCCTGCCCGCGGGGGGCAAAGACTTCCCTGTCTCCCACCTGTGGAACAGCGTGCCGATGCACCTGCTCGGCTGGCACACCGACCTCGACCGGAGCGCCCCCGGCGTCTCCAAGCGGGCCCCGCAGTCGATGCTGCAGGAGTTCCTCAACCTCTCCGACGACCACCTGTGGGGCGTGCTCTCCAACGGGCGGCGGCTGCGCGTCCTGCGCGACTCGACCGCGCTCGTCGGCTCCGCTTACGTCGAGTTCGACCTCGAAGCCATCTTCGACGGTGAGCTCTACTCGGAGTTCGCGCTGCTCTACACGGTGCTGCACGCCTCCCGCTTCGAGCTGCTCGCGCCCGAGGAGGGCACGGCCACCTGCGCCGACTGCTGGCTGGAGAAGTGGCGGGCCTTCGCCGCCGAGACCGGCCTGAAAGCCCGCGACCAGATGCGCGACGGCGTCAAGGAGGCCCTGGAGGCGCTCGGCACCGGCTTCCTCGTCGCCAACCCCGAGCTCCGCGAGCAGCTCAGCTCCGGAAAGCTCACCCGCGAGGACTTCCACCACGAGCTGCTCCGCCTCGCCTACCAGCTCATCTTCGTCTTCGTCGCGGAGGACCGCGGCGCGCTCCTCGTCCCGGACGCCCCGCAGGCCGCCAAGGACCGCTACGCCACCTGGTTCTCCAGCTGCCGCCTGCGCCGCCTGGCCGTCCGCCGCGCCGGCGACCGGCACGGGGACCTGTGGAAGACCATGGTCATGGTCATCAAGGGGCTCGGCGCCGACGACGGCCTGCCCGAACTCGCCCTGCCCGGCCTCGGTGGCCTGTTCTTCCGTACGGCGGGAGCCCCGCAGACCCTCACCGACGAGCCCTGCCCCGACCAGCTCCTGCAGTGCGACCTGCCCAACGAGGCGCTGCTGACCGCGGTCCGCAGGATGTCCACCGTCCGAGCCAAGGACGGCCGCCCCCGTGACGTCGACTTCCAGCACCTCGGCGCGGAGGAACTCGGCTCGATCTACGAGTCCCTGCTGGAGCTGGTGCCGTACGCGATGTCGGACGGGCAGCCGAGGTTCGAGCTGCGGGAGAAGGTCTCCGGCAACGACCGCAAGCTCACCGGGTCCTACTACACGCCCAGCTCGCTCGTCGAGGCGCTGCTGGACACCGCGCTCGACCCGGTCATCGACGAGCACGCCAAGTCCGGCGTGGCCGACGACCTGCTGAAGATCACCGTCTGCGACCCGGCCTGCGGCTCCGGCCACTTCCTGATCGCCGCCGCCCGCCGAATCGCCAAGCGCTACGCCGCCCTGGACACCGGCGAGGACGAGCCGGTCCCGTCCGCGGTGCGCAAGGCGATGCGGAAGGTCGTCGAAAAGTGCATCTACGGCGTGGACATCAACCCGCTCGCCGCCGAGCTGGCCAAGGTCTCGCTCTGGATCGAGTCCCTGGAGCCCGGCAGGCCGCTGGCGTTCCTGGACGCGCACATCAAGGTCGGCAACGCGCTGATCGGCGCCACGCCGGCGTTGATCGCCAAGGGCGTGCCCGAGGGCGCGTTCAAGGTCATCGAAGGCGATGACAAGGGCGTGGTCGCCGAGCTGAAGAAGGTCAACAAGCAGGAGCTCACGGGTAGGGTCGGGCGCGGCTCCGGGCGGAGCACCGCCGGGATGGACGCGCTGTTCGGCGACACTGAGGTGAGCGGCCTCGCGGAGAAGCTCGCCGAGAAGGCACGGTCCTACGCCGATCTGCCCGTGCTCACCGTCGCCGATGTGCGGGAGCAGGAGCGGCGGTTCCAGGAGTACGAGACCTCACCGGAGCTGGCCCGAGAGCGTCTGGTCGCCGACGCCTGGTGCGCGGCGTTCGTCTGGCGCAAGCACCCGGACGCGCCCCAGGCCGTCACCACCTCGACCGTGCGCGCACTGGACCGTGGTGGTTCACTGGCCCCCGTCCAGGCCACGGAACTGCGGAAACTGGCCGATCAGTACCGGTTCTTCCACTGGCACCTGGAATTCCCCGAGGTCTTCGGTACAGGTTCCGGCCTCGACATCGACCCCGCCACCGGCTGGAAGGGCGGTTTCACCTGCGTCCTCGGCAACCCGCCGTGGGAGAAGGTGAAGCTCCAGGAGAAGGAGTTCTTCGCCGCCCGTGACGAGGCGATCGCCACCGCCGGCAACAAGGCCGCTCGGGAGCGGCTCATCAAGGCCCTGGCGAACTCGGAGGAGGGCCGGGCACTCCACCAGGAGTTCGTCGATGCCAAGCGGCGGGCGGAGGGCGAGAGCCACTTCCTGCGCATGTCCGGACGCTACCCGCTGACCGCGCGGGGCGATGTGAACACCTACGCCATCTTCTCGGAGAACAACCGGACCGTTCTGCACCCGAAGGGGCGGTTGGGCATCATCGTCCCTACCGGTATCGCCACGGACGCGACCACGCAGCACTTCTTCAAGGACCTGGTCGTCAAGCGTTCCCTGGCCTCGCTCTACGACTTCGAGAACCGGGAGAAGATCTTCGCGCAGGTGGATAGCCGCGTGAAGTTCAGTCTGCTGACCCTGGCCGGACTCAAGACCAGCGTGGACCGTGCGGACTTCGCCTTCTTCCTCCACGACGCCAACCAGCTCGGTAACGACGGCAAGCGGTTCACACTGACCCCCGAAGAGATCACGCTGCTCAACCCCAACACCGGAACCTGCCCGGTATTCCGTAGTCGCCGCGATGCCGAGATCACCCTCGGCATCTACCACCGCGTTCCGATCCTCCTCAAGGAAGGCGACGAGGACGGCAACCCGTGGGGTGTCAAGTTCATGACGATGTTCCACATGTCGAACGACTCGCGGCTCTTCCGCCCCAGTGAGGCGAACGGCGAGAACCTGGAGAAGATGCTCGCCGACGGCTGGAAACTCGACGGCAACGTCCTCGCCAAGGGCAACGAGCGCCTGCTCCCGCTCTACGAGGCCAAGATGATCCACCACTATGACCATCGCTGGGCCACCTACGACCCCGACGGTTCCACCCGCGACCTCTCCCTCCCCGAGAAGCAGAACCCCAAAGCTGTTGTCCTTCCGCGCTACTGGGTGTCTGAGAAGGAAGTCGACGAGAGCCTCGATGAGAAGGGTTGGGACCGAGAGTGGCTCCTGGGTTGGCGAGACATCGCGAGAGCCACAGACGAGCGCACGACGATCATTTCTGCTTTTCCGAAGTCGGGCGTCGGTAACCAGCTCCCTCTGATGGTGGTCGGAGAAATCCCCGTTAGCTATATTGCATCTCTTCAGGCATGTCTAGCTTCTTTGGCTCTGGACTTCTCGGCTCGGTTCAAGGTCGGTGGGACACATCTAAACTTCTTCATCTACCAGCAGCTTTCGGTGGTCAGCCCGGACATGGTAGAGAATCCTGCTCCTTGGGGCGAGGGTGCGCTTGCCGACTGGGTTCAGGATCGAGTGGTGGAACTCTCCTACACCACCTATGACATGGAGTCCTTTGCCCGAGATCTGGGTGACAAGGGGGCGCCCTTCGTATGGGAGGAGGCGCGGCGGGCGATGCTTCGGGCGGAGCTCGACGCGGCCTTCTTCCACCTCTACGGCATCGCCCGGGACGACGTGGACTACATCATGGACACATTCCCGATCGTCAGGCGCAAGGACGAGGCCAAGCACGGCGAGTACCGCACCAAGCGGCTGATCCTGGAGATCTACGACGCCATGCGGGACGCCATCGACGGCCGCCGGCCGTACCGGACCCCGCTCGACCCGCCCCCCGGCCACGGTCCCCGCCACCCGGCCAGGTGAACCGCAGCGTCCGCCATCCGAGGAGCACGGTTGGACAGCAAGCCCCCCAAGCAGGTGTCGCGGCTCGCGTTCGACACCGCGTTACGCCTCGGCGCGCTCTGCGCCCGGCGAGGCATGCCCATCAGTTCCTGCCCGTACAAGCTGGGACCGGACGGGGAGCCTGATCCGCGGACGTTCGCGTTCATCAGGGGATATCGCAGCGTCATCCCGCTCGATCCCGCCGTGGTCAGCTACGAAGACGACGACGGAAACGAGCCTGACGAGTTTCCGGAGATGCTCGCGGTCCACGGATACATCGACGGGGTGGCGTACGCGGTGACGGTCGGCCGCGCCAGGCCGGAGGCCAGGGCCACGGTCGGCGTTGTCTCGGGCTCTCCGAGAGCGGTCGATCTGATAGCCCGCTGTCAGGGCGAGGTCGTCGCGTCCTCACTCGGTGCCCGCGTGCTCGACGCGAATGACACGCTCTCCGTGATCATGGCGCTGCGGCAGTGGACCCAGGTCGTCAAGGTGGAGGATGTCGAGGAGCCGTCTCGATAGCCCTCCACCTCGGCCCTACGCTCTGCCTCCGCGCCGAACGGCGCCGGTCTCGCGACGGATGATCTCCTCGGACCGGGCACCCACGTCCTCGGTCGGACCGTCGAACACGCCCGGCACTCGGAGCGACTCAGCGGCCGCCTCCGGTCGGGGTGTGGAGGGCCCCTCAAGGTCCGATGCTGAGGGAGCCGGCGACCTCCTTAAGGGTGAGGTCCGGGCTCTCCGGTGTCCTGGCGAGCCGCTCCCGGACCAGGGGAGCGAGCTGGATCTCGTCGATGAGATCGGCGAGCCGCTCGTAGAGCTCGAAGCTGATGAGGACGGCCTCAGCCTCGCGGTGGCCGATCACGACGGGTTCGGCCTGGAGAGCCTGCTCGCTGATGCGGGCGATCGCCTCACCGAGCTGAGGGCAGGCAGAGGCCAGCGGCTCGACCTGCGGGAACTTCGCCATGGCCCGACGCTACCTGAACGTGCACAACCACACATGCAAGTCGAGAAGAGCACATGCGATGCGGGAACCGGCTTCGCACCATGAGAGGGGCATGATTGAGGTCGGCTATCCCGGCTCCCTGAGAAGAAGTCCCCTGGACCTCTTGTGACCGACCTCGTCCAGTACACCACGTGCGTACGGATCGTGTCGTCTGGACTTCGGTTGTGGTCGCCATGGAGGCCGTCAGCTATGACGAGCTGGGCACCGGCAGGGACCGTGACCTCACTGGCCCGGCGAGTCCCTAGTACGGGATGGGAAGCAACTCGGCGCGGCTGAGGCGGGTCAGGGCGGCGGTGACGTCCGAGGAACGGAACAGGTGCCGTTTGCGGTCGCTCCATGCCGCCATCTCGTCGGTCAGTGTCACCGGATCGGGCGAACGCCCGGGATGGGAGGCGGCCAGGAAGTGAACTGTGGTGAGGAGCTCCATCCCTTCGGGGTACTCGTATCCGATCACCGCCCGCCGGACGTGGTCCCATGCCCGCCGGAAGTCGTCATCGGAGCTGACCCGGGCTTCGGCTGCCCGTGCTGCTTCGGGCAGTATCTCCAGTTCGGTGCGAGCCCCCACAGTCCCGTCGCCGTAGCCAATGATGTAGTGGCCTTCCAAGCCCGCGAACTCCCGATTGAGACCGACGGAGAACGGCCCGTACTTGTGCGGCACGAACCTCAATCCGAGATCTAGTCCGGCTCCTTGAAGCAGATAGGCGATCTTGTGTGCTTCGACCAGGGAGAGCCGAGGTGCTTCCGTCACGCCGGCCTCGAACGCGAGCGTGATGTAGCGTGACAGAGCGGCCAGTAGCCGGGCGCGCACCTGGGTCAGCTCCGGGCGTTGGGTGCGGGTCGGCATGTCTCCGGGTTCCGGGGTGCCTGGAGAGTAGAGGCGGATGTCGAGATCGAGATCGCCGAGTTTCTCGAGGATCAACGGACGCACATCGGCCCATGGAAGGCCTCCGTTGCCGCAGCCCAGTGGTGGTACGGCGACGCTTCGGAGATCGAGCTCGGTGAGGACTCGCACGAGATCGTCGAGTCCCGTCCGGATGTCCTCCATGCGTGAGGGCTGCCGCCAGTGGCGTTTGGTCGGGAAGTTCAGCACCCAGCGGTCGCTTCCGCGGAGCCGTACCGGGAAGATGCGGCCGGGCTGGATCCGGCCTTCCGTGCAGGCCGAGGTATACGCGGCGAAGACTTCGGGGAAGGCCCGTTTGAACTGCAGAGCGATTCCCTTGCCCATGACACCCACCGTGTTCACGGTGTTGATCAAGGCCTGGGCGTCGTCCTTCAGCAGGTTGCCGCTCGTTTCCGTGATCAAGGCGCCAGCCCTCCCCTCGCCGTCCATCATGGCCGATCGGCGGGATGATGCCGAGGCCGGGTCTAGAAATACCACCAAGGTCTGACAGCCAGGTGAGGGCGGTGCGCGTGCCCGGCGAGAAGATCGCTGACGGAAGCGACCGTTGAGTCATCGTATGCGTAGACATGTGAGATGGCGGTCCATGGCACGGTCCCGTGGACCAGGAGTTCGGCCATGCGGCGCTGCTTGCGGGAACCGTCGTCCTCGGTGTTCGCCCAGTTCTCTGCCTTCATGACTTCCCAGTCGATGTGATGGCGGAGGTCTTGGACCTGCTGAGCGAACCGGGCTTCCAGCGCGGCGTTGCGATCGGTGGCGACCCAGGCGAGACCTGCGGTGATGATCCGCGAGAGCCGGGTGACCAGGTAGACGAGTTCGCTCTGGCCTCTCTGGTAGCCGCTCACGCCGCCTTTGTGGATGCGGTAGAGCATGGGAGAGCGAGCGGCGAAGTAGAAGGGAACGTAGTCGGCGACCACGCCGCCGGGGCCGACGGGAACGGCCTGTTCCCGGCGACGCTGCTTGATCCCCGGTTCGCCGCACTCGACCGACAGGCCCGGCCGCCTGTTGTCAGCGGTCAGTCCCGGGCCGACGATCCCGCGTAGGTTGCCGATGTGTGTGAAGTGCAGCAACCAATGGATCTTCAGTGTCCATCATCGGGGAGACACCCTATCCGGTCGTTCCATTCCCGTGATCTCGTCGAGGAGAAGTCGGTAGCCTGGCGCGGCCGTGCAAACGACCAGATCGGGTGAGGACACTCTGTGACGATGACGTCGTGGACGGAGATCACCGCGAGCACTATGTTCGAGGGCGCGCGGATCCTGGCGGAGCATTCCGAGGGGATGCGGGGAAGAGAGCTGTGGCCTCTCATAGAGGAGCGGTTCCCGGATCTCGAACAGCGGTGGCGGGAGGCGGGGACCGGGACGACGTCGCCCGAGAAGAACTTCCAGTGGTACAGCGTCGATCTGGTGAAGAACGGCTGGCTGAGGAAGACCGAGGGCCGCTGGTACCTCACGCCTCTGGGACGGGCCGCGCTGACCCGCCATCCGGATCACGGATCCTTCTTCGAGGCGGGCAGGGCCGGTTACCGCTACTGGGAGCGGAACAAGCCGGGGTTCGAGACCGCCAAACGGCTGGTGGAGGCCGTACCCGAGGGGAACTGGGCCGCGGCCGGGGATCTGGCCGCCCAAGCCGGACTGGAGACCGCGCCTGGTGGGGTGGCTCCAGGGCGAGCGTCCCGAGGGGTGGCACCGGATCCTCGGCTCGGACGGCGGCCTGCCGGACGACGCCCACGCCGACGAGGAACTGCGTGAGCAATGGATACGGCTCCTCAACGATGACGGCCTGCACACCGTGCTCGGTACGGCCCCGCCGGCACGGCGGATCTCCGGTGCGGACCTCGCACAGTTGCTCGTCGACGATCCCGGCGCGGAAGAGGAGCACGAGCGACGCCGCAGGGCCTGGCTGGTCCGAGGGTCCAACGTGCACGGCGTCAGCCTGATAGCGGACTGGCTGACGGACGGCTACTGCTCCCTCCCCGCCTCCAAACTGAGGGAACTCCCTCCGGGCTCACCCCAGGAGATGATCAAGGCGGCGGTGGACGAGGACTACGCCCACGGCTCCTACAACGACCGGTTCAAGAAGACCGTGGAGTTCTTCGCGTTCCTGACCCGGATGCGCGAGGACGACCTCGTGCTGAGCAACGACGGCGGCAAGATCTACCTCGGGCGCCTCCACGGCGGGCCCGCCTTCCGCGCCAGCGTCGACAACCGGGCCAACCTGCAGCGGCCTGTCGAGTGGCTCAACGCCGACGCGCCGCTCGACTTCGCTGACGACCTGCCCGACGAGATCTCCGCCAGGCTCGCCACCCAGCACGACGTCCTCGACCTCACCGAGTTCGCCGAGGAGCTGGAGCGGCTGATCGAACCCCGGCCCGTCCGCCCGTCGGCACGCGAGTTCGCGCTCCCGGACGCGACGGCGGAGCTCGCCGGGGAACTGCTCGTCGACGAGGACTGGCTCCAGGAGTGCGTTGAGCTGCTGCGGGACCGGCCCCAGCTGGTCTTCTACGGCCCGCCCGGCACCGGGAAGACCTACATCGCCCAGCATCTCGCCCAGCACCTCGCGGGCGGGAAGCCGGAGAACGTGAAACTGGTCCAGTTCCACCCGGCCTACTCCTACGAGGACTTCTTCGAGGGCTTCCGGCCGGTGCAGGCGACGGACGGGCAGGGAGTGGCGTTCAAACCGCTGCCGGGGCCACTGCTCCGCCTGGTCGACGCCGCGCGCACCCGCCCGGACGAGCCGTTCGTGCTGATCATCGACGAGATCAACCGGGGCAACCTCGCGAAGATCTTCGGAGAGCTCTACTTCCTGCTGGAGTACCGCGATCGGGCCATCGACCTGCTGTACTCCTCCGCGGAGGAGACCGGGCAGCCGTTCACCCTGCCCAAGAACCTGATCATCCTGGGCACGATGAACACCGCCGACCGCTCCATCGCCCTGGTGGACGCGGCCATGCGGCGCCGGTTCGCCTTCGTGGAACTGCATCCGGAGGAGAGACCCACCTCCGACGTGCTCCGCCGCTGGCTGGCGCATGCGGAGCTGCCGGACGACGCGGCTCGGCTGCTGGACGAGCTCAACGCCCGCATCGAGGACCGGGACTTCAAGATCGGCCCCTCCTATCTGATGCGCCCGGGCGTCCACCGCGACGCGCGGGGCTTCACGCGGGTGTGGCGGACCCAGATCCTGCCCCTGCTGGAGGAGCACCACTACGGCGAGGGCGTGGACGTGGAGCAGCGCTACGGGCTGGCCGTACTCCGGCGGCACCTTGGGCTGGAGCCGGAGTGATCGTGCTCGTCGAGGGAGGCCCTCCCGTCGAGTACGAGCTTCTCCCGGAGCAGGCGGCGGCGCTCGCGGCGGCGCGAGCCGTACGGGTGGTTCCCGGGGCGCGCGCCGGCCTGTGGAAGGTCCGCGACAACGGATACGTGGGCGCCGCCGTGATCGGCGGGGTCGAGGTCCGGATCACCCCGAAGACACCCATTGACCGGGTGTTCTTCCTCCTCGGGTACGCCCGCAGCCCGCGCGGGTGGCGGCAGGAGGAGGCCGACGCGGGCGAGCACTCCGACCTGCTCCCCGCGCTCGCGCACGCCTACGCCCGGGCGGCCGACCGGGCGTTGCGCCAAGGTGTTCTCCAGGGATACCTGGAAGTCGAGGAGTCCCTGCCGGTCGTCCGGGGACGGATCCGGGAGGCCGACCAGATCCGCAGGCGGTACGGCCTGCCGCTCCCGGTCGAGGTCCGCTACGACGAGTTCACCGTGGACATCGCGGAGAACCGGCTCCTGCTCGCCGCGGCGACCCGGCTGCTCCGGCTCCCCGGCCTGGCGGGGGAGACCCGCAAGACCCTCCGGCACGTGATGGCCAGGCTCGCGGGGGTCTCCGCGCTGACGCGGGGACGGCCCCTGCCGGAGTGGCGGGCGACACGGCTGAACGCGCGCTACCACACGGCCCTCGGCCTGGCCGAACTGGTGCTGCACGGCGCGTCCTACGAGCTGGACGACGGCACCGCGGTGCGGGTCGACGGTCTCCTGGTCGAGATGTGGCGGGTCTTCGAGGACTTCGTCACCGTGGCGCTGGCGGAGGCGTTCAGGCCGTACGGCGGGCGTAGCGAACTCCAGGACAGGCACCACCACCTCGACCACGGCAGGCGTGTGCCGCTCCGGCCGGACCTTGTCCGGTACGCCACCGGGCAGGACGGGGCAGAACGGCCCGTCGCGGTTGTCGACAGCAAGTACAAGATCTCAGCGGGACCGGACGGCCGCAATGGCGATCTCTACCAGATGCTGGCTTACTGCACTGTGCTCGGCCTGGGCCACGGCCACCTGGTGTACGCCAAGGGTGACGCGGAACCGTACCGGCACGTCGTGCGCGGTGCGGAGATCAGGATCGTGCAGTACGCGCTCGATCTGACACTGCCGCCTGCCGAGTTGCTCGAAGCGGTCGGGGAACTCGCCGGGTCGATCGTCCGCTACGGTGACGATCGTGAGTTCGTACCTGCTGATCCTCGGTGAGCGCGAGGCCGTGGCCTGGGTGCTGCGCCAGTCGCGGATGGCCTTCCCGCCGACCCGGCGTACCGAGGTGGACCGGCTCAAGGTCGGCGACGAGTTGTTCGTTCTCACCACCCGGGGCTGCTGGCACAACCCGACGCGGGACCGCACGCGCGTGATCGGCCGGGCGACGGTCACCGCGGGTGTCACCGCCTACGACGAGCCGGTCACCATCGCGGGCCGTGACTTCACGGTCGAGTCGCTGACGCCGTACCTCACCGGGGTCGAGCTGGTAGCGCTGGTGCCCCGGCTGGAGACGTTCCCCGACAAGCGGGACGGTGCGTGGTCGATCCGGCTCCGCCGTCCCTTGCTGGAGGTCACCGAAGCGGACGCGCGGCTGCTCCGGAGCGAGTTGGGCGCCGTCGCGAGCATCCGGCGCGGAGAATGACGGCTCAGGAATGATCGTAGACCGAGTGATTCCCGATACGGCGCCACTGGAGAACGGGTTCGCCGTCGTCATCGGTCGTGAAACGGAAGCTCAGCCCCAGTAGGCGTGCATGGTGTGTTCGTCGGTGATGACCGTCCACCCCTTGGAGCGCAGATACTCCACGATCTCCTCGCCCTCCTCCGGGTGGGCCGCACGGGCCTCGCCGTAGGTGCGGGCACCGTGGACGGCGTCGATGTAGGCGATGTGCTTCTGGAAGACCCGGTAGTCCTCGATGCAGAACACACCCGCCCATTCGCCGGCGACCACGGTCCTTTCGGGGTGGTCGTCGTCCGAGCCGGTGGGCTCTCCAACCGGGAGGGCCTGGACCTCATCGTGTTCGTGTTCCATGGCGATCCGATCTGTCGTCGTCGGCTTTGGGGCGCTGGTGAGAGAGGGCGCCGCAGCGGACGGGTGCCGCCGCGGCGCCGTCGAGGTCAGCTGCGGGTGAGGGACCAGGTGCCGTCGGCCTTGACGGTGACCAGGCGGGTGCCGGTGGGCAGCAGGGCCTTGCCCCTGTAGTCGCCGATCCGGTTGAACAGCAGGTCGCCGTAGGCGCCGACGCGGGGGTAGGCGTGCACGATGAAGTTGCCCTCACCGTTGTGGGCGGCGCGGGCGGTGCGCAGGCCGCGGGTGGGGGAGAGCTTGAGAACCTGGTCGCCCTCGCCCCGGATGGTTCCGGCGCACCAGCAGCGGGCCTTCGACACGGGCTTGAAGACCGCGCTCCAGGCGCCGTCGGCCTTGATCTCCAGCGCGGCGACGCCCTTGCTCCCGGAGGCGTTGTAGAGCACGGTGCCGTCGTAGGAGCCGATCGTGTTGGCCAGGAGGGCCTGCTTCTTCCCGCGGCCGTCGACCGCCCAGACGATGAAGTTGGCCTCACCGTCGTGGGAGAGGGTCAGCAGGCCCGGGGCCTTGGTAGTGCTGATACGGACGACCTGGTCCCCCTCGCCGCGGTAGGTCCGGTCGGCGTGCGCGGCGGTGACGCCACCGGTGGTGAGGGCAGTGGCGGCCAGCACGAGCACGGCCAGGACACGCTTGAACATGGGGCTCCTCGACAGGTGTGTATAGATCGCCTCAAACTGCGTGGAAGAGTAAATCATATTGTGAACTCGATCCACAATGAATATTGATGTTCGGCCAAGGAAGATGCTGCTCTGGCCGATGTTCAGGAGGAGGAGAAGCCCAGGGGCATCGTTTCCGGGAGATCACATGAATGAGAAGATCGCCGCATGACTGTTCGGACCGGGCGTTGGACCGTCTGGGCGGCGATCGGCTGGACGCTGCTCTACGTCGTGTCCGAGGTCAGCTTCGCTCTGGAAGGGCGCCTCGGTGTCACCGGTGGTCCTCGTGTGGACCCGGAGGAGTACCTCGGCTATGGCCCGGACAGGTCGCGCTGGCCCAGTGGGGCAACGTCACGTCCGGCCTGATCATCACTCTCCTATTGATGGCCTCCCTGGCATCGGTCCGGCGGCGGCTGTGGCGGCGGACGCTGCTCGTGCTGTTGTGGGTGTACACGGCGACGGCCGCCGCGGGGGCGGTCGGCATGATGGGCGGCGCGCTGCTCTCGGACTGCGGCGGTGTGCGCTTCGGCGCCTACTGCGTCGTGTGGGCCGTCCTCCTCGGCCTGGCTGCCTTCGCGTTACACCGTCGTGGTCGGACACTGCTGGCGCGAGACCCGGAGCGAACGGACGTGGCCTGGCGGCGAACCTCCTTCATGCCAGGGCTGGAGGCCTGGACTCTTCCGGCCGAGCGAGGGCCTGCCGCCCGACCGGCTCGACCGGGAGGTGCGGGAGCTCGCGGAACGGATTGCTTTCACCGCAACACTGGGATGTACATCTGCTACATTCATGACATGAGTGAACCGGTGATCGAATCCATGGCGGAGGTCCGCAGCCACCTCGCGGACGTCATCGACCGGGCCCGCCGGGACGAGACCCCGACGATCATCACTCGGCGCGGCAGGCAGGAGGCCGTGGTGATCGACATCAACGAGTACCAGCGCCTGCGTGATCTCGCGGAGCAGGTCGAAGAGGCGTGGCTCAACCGGCTGGCCGATGAGGCGGAGTCCGAAGGCGCCGAGGGGGCCGTCTCCCTCGAAGAGATGGCCGCCCTGCTCCGCGACCAGCACGGCTGACCCGGTGGGGTACACCACACGGTTCACCCCGCACGCCCAGCGGGACATGCTCAAGATTCCCCGCCCCGACGCGCTGCGCATCCTCCATCGCCTCACCGAGCTCCAGCAGGCGATGGACGCGGCGGACACCGCCACCTTCGACATCAAAGCCCTGCAAGGGCACAGCTCCCGCTGGCGGCTCCGGGTCGGGGACTACCGTGTCGTCTGCACGATCGAGGACGGCCGGCTGCTCGTATGGGTCCTGGCCGTCGGCAACCGCCGTGAGGTCTACCGCGGCCTGTGAGATCCGCGCGGGAACGCACGGTCTCCTGTCGGGAGCTCAGGAGGGGGAGGCGAAGCCCCGGGGGCGGCAGCACTGCTTGTACTTGCGGCCGGAGCCGCACCAGCAGGGGGCGTTGCGCTCGGGCGGCCAGGGGATCAGGGCGCCGGCCGGGCCGCGGCTCTCGGCGTACGCCAGGATCGTGTCCTCGTCGGGCTGCCCGTCGGCCTTCTCCGCGAAGGACGCGAAGTCCTCGAACGAGCAGCGGAGCAGGGCGACCCGGATGTCCAGCTCACCGGCCTCCAGGGCGCCGGTCTCCACCTCCGCCCGGTGCGCGTCCCAGTCCGCCCCCTCGGACTCCGCCAGCGCCGGCCAGCGCTCGACGAGCCGCTCGAAATCGGCCCGGGGCCAGAACGGTTCGACGTCCGCCGCGGCGCGGTCGTACTCGTCCGCCCCCAGGTCGTAGCCGCCTGCCTCCAGGTCGTAGTCCTCGGCGAGAAGCCGCCGCTCCGCCGACGGCCCCGACGGGGGAGCCTCGTCGGGGAAGCCCATGGCCCGCCGTACCCGGTTGACCGCCGTGCCCAGCTGCTCGGTGCCGAAGCCGTCCCCGGCGTCGCGGGACCGGGCCTCGCCGGAGGCGAAGAGCTTCAACGCGCCCGCGAGGTCGCCGGTCTCCTCGACGGCCTCGCCGTAGATCTCGTAGGCGCTCCAGTCGTCCCTGCCGGCCTGCCGTACCTCCCGGAAGACCTCGGCGGCCTCGTCGGTCCGGCCGAGCTTGACCAGCAGCGCCGCGATCCAGACCTTCGGCTCGGTCGTGTCGTCGCGGATGCCCGCGGCGTCGGCCCGTCTCAGGGTGGCCAGCGCCTCCTCCAGACGGCCGAAGTCCTCCAGGACCCCGCTCACCGCGACCATGGCGAAGGCGGGTTCGAAGTCGTCGTCGCGGCGGGAGGGATCGTCCACGGCCGCGAGCAGGCGGGCGACCACCGGGTCGGGGGAACCCGCCTTCAGGGCGTCGGGCAGGGCGAACTCGATGTCACCGAGCGATACGAGGTCGTTCTTCGCGGGCATGCGGAGACCCTACGCCCTGGCCGCCGCGCAGGTCGGCCGTATCGGAGAAGCCGTCCGTACCTGCCGCGGGGTGTCAGGTACGGACGGCACGATGGGGGCATGGAGACCCTGACGACACGGCGGCTGAACCGTGCGACGCTGGCCCGGCAGATGCTGCTCGCCCGGGAGAAGGCCGACGTCGTCACGGCGGTGGAGCGGCTCGGCGGCATGCAGGCGCAGGAGCCCCGGCACCCCTTCACCGGGCTGTGGACGCGACTGGAGGACTTCCGCCGCGAGGATCTGCACCGGGCGCTGCACGAGCGCGCCGTGGTCCGCGCCACGATGATGCGGGCCACGCTCCACCTGGTGAGCGCGGCCGACTACATGAGGTTCCGGCCGTTCTCGCGCCGTCGCTCGCCGCCGCCCTGCGCGGGCGCGGCGAGCTGACCGCCGGGCTGGACCTCGACGCGCTGCTCCCCGTCGCCCGCGCCGTCCTCGCCGAGGGGCCGCGGGACTTCACCGAGCTGCGCGCCCTGCTCCAGCGGCACTTCCCCGACGTCAACGAGCGCGCGCTGGGCTACGCCGTACGGATGAGCCTCCCGCTGGTCATGGTCCCCACCGAGGACCGCTGGGCCTTCCCGCCCGCCGCGAAGTTCGCCCTGCCCGATGCGCTGCTCGACGCCCCGCCTGCTGCGCTGCCCGACGCCTTGCCCGGCGTGCTGCCGGACGCTCCGCCCGGCGCGGAGACCGGGAAAGCCGGGGAGACCGAGGAAGCGGGAGAGCCCAGGAGGCCGGGGGAGCCGGGGGAGGAGCCGGAGGACCCGGTCGGGGAGCTGGTGCTGCGCTACCTGGCGGCCTTCGGCCCGGCCACCGCCGCCGACGCGCAGACCTGGACCGGGCTGAAGGGGCTGCGCGCCGTACTGGACGGGCTCCGTCCCCGGCTGGCCGTCTTCCGCGACGAGCGGGGCAAGGAGCTGTTCGACCTGCCCGGCGCCCCGCGCCCGGACGAGGACACGCCGGCCCCGGCGCGGTTCCTGCCCGACTTCGACAGCCTGGTGCTCGCCCACGCCGACCGTACCCGGCTGATGGCCGAGGAGTACCGCGGGCGCGTCACCACCAAGAACCTCCGGGTGCGGGCCGTCTTCCTGTGGGACGGCACCGTCCGCGGCATCTGGCAGGCGGAGGTCCGGCGGAAGGCCGCCGTCCTGAGGCTGACCCCCTTCGAGCCGCTGCCGCGGGAGGCGTTCTCCGCGCTGACCGCGGAGGGCGAGGCGCTCCTGCGCTTCCTGGAGCCGGATGCCGCCGCCTTCGAGGTGCGGGCCGAGGACGCCTGACGCAGGGCGGACCGGGACGGCGCCTGCGGTCCCCGCACCGGGTGCCCCGGCTACTCGAACTGGCCGACCCGGTAGTCGCCGGCGGGCTGCCGGACGATGACGTTCGCGCGGTTGAAGGCGTTGATGAGGGCGATCAGGGAGACCAGGGCGGCGAGCTGGTCCTCGTCGTAGTGCTCGGCGGCGTTCGCCCAGGCCTCGTCCGTGACGCCGCCGGCCGCGTCGGCGAGGCGGGTGCCCTGCTCCGCCAGTTCCAGAGCGGCGCGCTCGGCGTCGGTGAACACCGTGGCCTCCCGCCAGGCCGCGACCAGGTTGAGCCGGGTGGAGGTCTCCCCGGCGTGCGCGGCCTCCTTGGTGTGCATGTCGGCGCAGAAACCGCAGCCGTTGATCTGGCTGGCGCGGAGCTTCACCAGCTCCTGCGTCGCGGCCGGCAGCGTCGAACCCGAGATCGACCTGTCCGCCGAGACGAGGTGCTTCATGAACTTGGCGGCGACCGGGTTGCCGAAGAGGTTCAAACGAGCGTCCATGCTGCACTCCTTGCCGCTGCCGGTGGCCGGTACACTTCCGGGACGGGACGGCCCGGCGGGATCGACAGGGGTGGATGCGACCTGCGTCCTCCCTGGGGTCTCGGCCCGCGCCTCGGGAACCGGCTCGCGCCTCAGGTCTCGGCCCACGCGGCGATCGAGTCGAGGATCTCGCCCAGCTCGCGACCGCGCCGGGTCAGCGCGTACTCCACCCGCGGCGGCTTGTCCGGGTGGACGGTCCTCGTGAGCAGCCCTTCGCCTTCGAGGGTCTGGAGGCGGTCGGCGAGCGTCTTGGGACTGATGCCGGGCAGCAGATGCTGCAGCTCGCCGTACCGCTTCGCGCCGGGCAGCAGGTGGAAGATCACCAGAGGCGTCCACTTGGTGCCGACGAACGAGAGCGTCCGCGTCACCGAGCACGTCTCCGGTGTCACGGGGGAGTTGACCTGCGAGCTTCCCATGTCTGAAGTTCCTACAGGAAAAATGCGTACTTCACAATATGAAGTAGCTTCCCTAACGTCACCGGCATGACATCGCTCTCCGCCTCATCCTCCGCGTCTCCGTCCGCCTCATCCTCCGCCTCACCCTCCGCCTCACCCTCCGCGTCTCCGTCCGTATCTCTGTCCGTATCTCCGTCCGCACCTTCGTCCGCGTCGCCCTCCGTCGCGGTCCACGGCGCCACGGGCACCCAGGGCTCGCACATCGCCCGCCGCCTCCGCGCCGCCGGGTACGGTGTCCGCCCGCTGGCCTCCCGCTCCCTCGACCTCGCCGACGCCGCCTCGATCGTCCGGGCCTACGGCTCGGCCGGCGCGGTGGTGGTGCAGTTGCCGCTGGTGTTCGGCCCGGAGGCCCTCACCCACGCCGAGACCCTGCTGACCGCGCTGGCCGAGGCGGGTCCCTCCCGGGTGGTGTTCAACCCCGGCATGGCCCTGCCGCCGGAGCCGGTCGGCGTGCCGTACGTCGACGCGCGCGTCCTGCTGGCCCGGCGGCTGCCCGAGGCGGTCGCGTCGGCGTCCGTGATCGGCCCGGCCGGGATGTACCTGGAGAACCTCCTGATGCCCTGGTCGGTACGGAGGGTCGCGCGGGAGGGCGAACTGGCCTATCCGCTGCCCGCGGCGGCTCCCGCGTCGTGGACGGCCCTGGACGACCTCGGTGACGCGGTCGCCGCTCTCCTGCGCGAGGACGCCCCCGCGGCCGTCGGCCTGCTGCCGACCCAACGCTCACCGGCGACCAGGTCGCGCGGAGGTGGCCGCCGCCGCGGGCCGCGACGTCGCGGGTGCACCTGGCC
>NZ_CDRNDK010000006.1:0-42734 GCF_977012225.1 Planomonospora algeriensis
CGATTCGGTGATTGCGCCGGGCCGGCGGCCGGGTGCTGGACCTGCGGAGCGGCCCCGTACCGGGCGCCGGGACCGTCTCCGGGAGACGGCCGCCTCCCCGGGTGCCGGGACCGCCTCGACGGGCGTGGGGACCGCCTCGCCGGGGGGCGGGTTCGAGCGGGTCGGGGCGCTGGTCCGGGCGGCGGACCTGGTGGTGGACGGGCTGGTCGGCATCGGCGGGACGGGCGCGCTGCGGGAGCCGTACGCGACGCTGGCGCGGATCACCGCCGACACCGCAGCCGGAACTGCGGCCAGCACTGTGGCCGGAACCGCGGCCGGTGCAGCCGGTGCCGCCCGCCGCGTCGTCGCGGTGGACGTGCCGAGCGGGGTGGACGCGGGCGACGGGCGGGTCGAGGGGGAGGCGGTCCGGGCGGACGTCACGGTCACCTTCGGGGCGCTCAAGGCCGGACTGCTGGTTGATCCGGGCGCGGGGTACGCCGGCCGGGTGGAGCAGGCCGACATCGGGCTGGGGCCGTACCTGCCGGACGCCGGCGTGGCCGCGCTGACCGGTGCGGACGTCGCGCGGCTGCTGCCGAGGCCGGACGCCCGCTCCGACAAGTACCGCCGGGGGGTCGTCGGGATCGCGGCCGGGAGCCGCCGCTACACCGGCGCGGCGGTGCTGTGCGTGGGCGGCGCGGTCCGCGGCGGGCCGGCATGGTGCGGTACGCGGGGACGGCCGAACCGGTGGCCGGGGTGCGGGCCCGCTGGCCGGAGGCGGTGGTCACCGAGCTGGCGCCGGGCGAGGGGGTCGACGGGGTCGGCCGGGTGCAGGCGTGGGTGCTCGGCCCCGGTCTCGGCACGGACTCCGGCGCGTTCGCGGTGGCCCGTTCGGTGCTGTCGAGCGATCTCCCGGTGCTGGTGGACGCCGACGGCCTGACGCTGCTCGTCGAGGACCGGGCGCTGCTCCGGCGCGAGGCCCCGACATTGCTCACCCCGCACGCGGGCGAGCTGTCCCGGCTGCTGGGCGTGGACCGGGCGCGGATCGAGGAGCGGCGGCTGGAGCACGTACGGCGGGCCGCCGCGGAGCTGGGCGCGACCGTGCTGCTGAAGGGCTCGACCACGCTGGTCGCGCAGGAGGGCCGGCCGGTCCGGGTCAACCCGACCGGCAGCCCCTGGCTGGCCACCGGCGGCACCGGCGACGTGCTGGCCGGGCTCGCGGGCGCGCTGCTGGCCGCCGGGCTGGACTGCTACGACGCGGCCTCGTGCGCGGCGTACCTGCACGGCCTCGCCGGGCAGGACGGGCCGCTGGCCGCCGGGGACGTCGCCGAGGCGCTTCCGGGCGTGGTCAGGCGGGTGGGGAACGGGCTCCGGCACGATGGCGGAGCTGCCAAACTGGGAGGATGAGCTTCCCGATGACCCCTGCCGAGGCGCGGGTGGACCTCTCGGCGATCCGGGCGAACACCGCGCTGCTGCGGGACAGGGCGTCCGGTGCTCAGGTCATGGCCACGGTCAAGGCGGACGGTTACGGGCACGGCATGGCGGCCTGCGCGCGGGCGGCATTGGAGGGCGGCGCCGACCGGCTCGGCACCGCCTCGGTCCGGGAGGCGCTGGCACTGCGGGCCGAGGGCGTGACCGCCCCGGTCCTGTCGTGGCTCATCCCGCCGGGGGAGCCGCTGGCCGAGGCCGTCGCCCGGGACGTGGAGCTGGCCGCGGGCGCGCCGTGGCTGGTGGACGAGATCGCGGAGGCGGCGGGCCGGGCGGGCGCCGGCCCGGGCTGCACCTGAAGATCGACACCGGCAACGGGCGCGGCGGTGCGACCGCCGCGGACTGGCCCGCGCTGCTGGAGCGGGCGCTGGCCCGGAAGGCGGAGGGGACGGTGGAGGTCGCCGGGCTCTGGTCGCACCTGGCCTGCGCCGACGTCCCGGGTCACCCGTCCGTCGCGGCCCAGTTCGACGCCTTCGACGAGGCGCTGGCCGTGGCGGAGAAGGCGGGGGCCGGAGGCTCGCACGTGATCCGGCACATCGCCAACTCCGCGGCGGCGCTGGCGGTCCCGCGCGCCCGCTACGACATGGTCCGGCCGGGCATCGCGCTCTACGGCCTGAGCCCCATCCCGGAGCTGGGGGATTTCGGGCTTCGCCCGGCGATGACGCTGACGGCGCGGTTGGCACTGGTCAAGAGGGTGCCGCCGGGTTCCGGCGTGTCCTATGGGCACCTTTATGTCACGGATTGTGAAACCACGCTTGGTCTTGTCCCCCTCGGGTATGCGGACGGCATCCCTCGGCACGCCACCAACCGGGCGGAGGTGCTCGCGGGGGGCCGCCGGCGGCGGATCGCCGGTCGGGTCTGCATGGACCAGTTCGTGATCGACGTGGGAGACGACCCGGTGACGGAGGGAGACGAGGTGATCCTGTTCGGCGACGGTTCACGGGGTGAACCGACCGCGCAGGAATGGGCGGATTCCCTCGGCACGATCACGTATGAGATCGTGACCGGGATCGGTTCACGCGTACCGCGCGTTTACCGGTAAAGGGGGTGCGCGATGGCTACCACGACACGACGCAGGGTCGGGATCGCGAGTGCGGTCTTCGGTGCGGCGTCCGCCGGAGTGGCGGCGGCCGCCTTCGCCAAGCGGTACGCCGTGGGCAGGATCAGGCTCCGTCCCGACCTCGAGGCGAGCGAGCCGCTGGGCGAGCTGCGCGGCAGGCCCGTCACGATCACGACCTCCGACGGCGTCTCCCTGCACGCCGAGGTCGACGGGCCCGAGGACGCCCCGCTGACCGTGGTGCTCTGCCACGGTTACACGCTCAACCTGGACTCCTGGCACTACCAGCGCCGCGACCTGCGCGACTCCTACCGCCTGGTGCTGTGGGACCAGCGCTCCCACGGGCGATCGCAGCGCACCCGGGTCGACGACTCCACGATCGACCGGCTGGGCGAGGACCTGTACGAGGTCGTCCAGGAGCTGGCCCCGGGACCGTGCGTGCTCGTCGGCCACTCCATGGGCGGCATGACGATCATGGCGCTCGCGGACCGGCACCCCGAGCTGTTCGGCGACCGGATCAAGGGCGTGTCGCTCATCTCCACCTCCGCCGGCAAGCTGGCCGAGGTCTCGCTGGGCCTGCCCGCGCTGCTCTCCAAGGCGGTGCACATGATCACCCCGAGCACGGTGGCGCTGCTCGGCCGGCGGGGCTCGCTGGTGGACAAGGGCCGCCAGGCCGGCAGCGACGTGGCCTTCCTGGTCCTGCGTCACCTGGGCTTCGGTGATTCGGAGAACGTCAGCCCCACCGTGGTCGACTTCGTCGAGTCGATGATCCGCTCGACCCCCTTCGAGGTGATCGCGGACTTCTATCCGGCGCTGATGTCGCATGACAAGCTGAGCGCGCTGGGCGTCCTGGACGGCGTGCCGACCTCCATCGTGGTCGGCGACGGCGACTGGCTGACGCCGGTGGAGCACAGCAAGGCGATGGCCGCGGCCCTGCCGCGCGCGTGGTACACCGAGGTGCCGGGCAGCTCGCACCTGGTGCAGCTGGAACGGCCGGGCGCGGTCAACGACGCGCTGCGCGACCTGCTCAAGCGGGTGGCGGCGGACGCCGAGGACGCCGCGGAGCAGTAGTCCTCCGGTCCGGTCCCGAGGGACGGGCCCGCCGGGCAGCGGCCGGATGCGGCACGGGCAGGGTCGCGATATGGGCAGCGGCTCGGCACGGGCAGGGTCGCGATATGGGCAGCGGCTCGGCACGGGCGGAGGCGCGATATGAGCAGAGGGGAGCGAGCGGTGAGGATCGTGGCGACCGCCGAGGAGATGCGGGAGCTGGGCGTGGAACTGGCCGGACTGCTCCGGCCGGGGGACCTGGCGGTGCTCTCCGGACCGCTGGGCGCGGGCAAGACGACCCTGGTCCAGGGCATCGGCGAAGGGCTCAAGGTACGCGGCCCGATCACCTCGCCGACCTTCGTGATCGCCCGGGTGCATCCCTCGCTGGTGGACGGCCCCGCCCTCGTGCATGTGGACGCCTACCGGCTCGGCGGCGACCTGGAGGTCGACGACCTGGACTTGGACGCCTCCCTGGAGGACTCCGTCACGCTCGTCGAGTGGGGCGAGGGCCTGGTCGAGGGGCTCACCGAGGACCGGCTGGAGATCCGGATCGACCGGGGCGAGACGGACGACGAGCGCACGGTACGGCTCCGCGGGATCGGCGCCCGCTGGGAGACGGTTCCCTCCCACTTGGTATAGATCATCATGACTGATGATCGACTCTGACGGGCTTGCCCATGTTTAATGGGGAACAGGCGGGAAGTCGTGTCAGCCGAGGGTCGTCGGCCGGACTGCGGAGTGGAGTGCGACGGTGCCAAGGGTCAAGCGTGTCGCTGTTCTCGGGGCCATCGCCCTGATCGGGATGACCGGATGCACGGCGGAGCCGGCGACGGAGAACGCCGCGGCGACCTCCTCGCCCGCCGCCTCCGCGACGGGGGCCGGCCGGGTCGACATCGAGATCCAGCTCCAGCCCGCCCGGGCGAAGGCGGGCGACAAGGTCTGGGTGCTGGCCAACTGCCCGATCCCGCAGGGCGGCCCCGAGCACCGCGGCACCGCCTCCTCGGAGATCTTCCGCACCCCCGTCACGCTCGACCCCATCCTGGTGACGCCCACTCCCGCCCCCTCGGGCACCGCCACGCCCACGCCCCGCCCGTGGGTCCGCGGGCAGGCCACGATCGCCGACGGCGTCGAGCCCGGCGTCTACGACGTCAACGCCAGGTGCGAGGGGACCAACGACACCGGTACGGCCGACCTGCGGATCGTGGCGGACAGCACGCCCAGCGCCGAGCCGACCACGACCCGCAAGCCCGTCAGCACCAAGGCCCCGCACACCGGCGGCGGCGGCACCGCGGCCGGCGGACCGGACGACTCGGGCACGCCGATGGGGACCACCGGCCTGCTGCTGGCGGCGGCCCTGGCGGGCGGCATCGGCTTCGCGGTCGTGCGGCGCCGCCGCTCGTAGGTTTCGATGGCCGATTCCCCCCGCTGGTCACGGATCATCGTGGCCGGAGTCCTCACCGGCGCCGTCATGGTCGCGTTCGGCAAGACCGGCACCGAGGGCGACGAGCCCGTCCGGGCCAAGGTGGTGCCCAGCCGCCTGGAGATCCCGTCGCTCGGCGTCAAGGCGCCGCTGATGAAGCTCGGCGTCACCGACGGCGAGGTCGAACTGCCGCCCTACGAGAAGCCGGACGTCGCCGGCTGGGTCACCGGCACGGCGGTCCCCGGCGACGAGGGGCCCGCGGTCATCCTCGGGCACGTCGACACCAAGGACGCGCCCGCGGTCTTCTACAAGCTCAAGAGCATGCGCGAGGGCCAGGTCATCAAGGTCGCGCGGAGCGACGGCAGGACCGCCCAGTACCGCGTCGACTCCATCGAGCAGGTCTCCAAGGACGACTTCCCCGCGGACAAGGTCTACGTGCAGGACGGCCTGCGCCTGATCACCTGCGGCGGGAAGTTCGACTGGGACCGGAACCAGTACGACGACAACGTGATCGTCTACGCCACCCTGGTGAAGCCCGCCGACCCCGGGACCTGACCCTCGGAACGCCGGCGCGGCCGCGTCCGGGCTTCGGTGCGGGCCGTGCCGTACGACGGGCTAGGCTTGACGACCGTGCTGGTCCTGGCCTTTGACACCGCGACCCCCGCCGTCACCGCAGCGCTGCACGACGGCACGAGGGTCCTCTCCGAGTCGACCACCGTGGACGCGCGCCGCCACGGCGAGCTGCTCGTGCCCGCGATCGAACGCGTCATGGCGGAGGCCGGAGCCTCGCTCGCCGACGTCACGACGATCGTGGCGGGCTCCGGTCCCGGTCCCTACACCGGTCTGCGGGTCGGCCTGGTGACCGCCCAGGCCCTGGCCACCGCCCTGGGCGTGCCCGCGTACGGCGTGTGCACGCTCGACGCCCTCGCCTACGGCAGCGGCCTGTCCGAGCCGTTCCTGGTCGCCACCGACGCCCGGCGCAGGGAGGTCTTCTGGGGCCGCTACGCCGACGCGCGGACCCGGCTGTCCGGGCCCGCGGTGGACAAGCCCCAGGACCTGCCCGGCGACCTGCCCGTCGTCGGCGCCGGCGCGCGGATGTACGCCGAGGTCGTCGGGGCCTCCCGGCTGGCCGACGCGCCCGAGTGACCCGGCGGCGGGGCGCTGGCCGCGCTGGCGGCCGCGCAGCTGGGCAGCCGGACCTGGAGGAGGTCGTGGCGGCCGGCACGCACCCGGTGCTGGGCCTGCCCCGCCCGATCTACCTGCGCCGTCCCGACGCCCAGGTGCCCTCCGCGCCGAAGAAGGTCACCAGGTGAGCGAGGGGCCCGGCACGGACGCGGCCCGCGGCGGGGAGGCCGGGAGCGGCGAGGGCGGCGGGGCCGCCGGGGACACCGGGAGCACCGGGAGCACCGGGAGCACGGTGCTGCGGCGGATGACCGCCGACGACCTGCCCGCGGTGATGGAGCTGGAACGGGAGACCTTCCCCGCCGACGCGTGGAGCGAGGCCATGCTCCGCGGCGAGCTGGCCGACCAGCCCCGCACCCGGCACTACGTGGTGGCCCTGGTGGGCGGCCGGATCGTCGGCTACGCGGGCCTGGCGGCCGCGGGGGACCAGGCGGACGTGCAGACCATCGCCGTCTCCGCGGGCCACCGCAGGGCCGGGATCGGCGGCACGATGCTGGCCGAGCTGCTGGCGGAGGCCGTACGGCGGGGCGCCCGCTCGGTCTTCCTGGAGGTCCGCGCCGACAACCCGGACGCCCAGGCGGTCTACGACCGGTTCGGCTTCGAGCGCATCGGCCTGCGCCGGCGCTACTACTCCGACGGCACCGACGCGATCATGATGAAGAGGGATCTCAATGCGTGACGAACCTCTGGTCCTGGGGATCGAGACCTCCTGCGACGAGACCGGCGTCGGCATCGTGCGGGGCCACACCCTGCTGGCCAACACGATCGCGTCCAGCGTCGAGGAGCACGCCCGCTTCGGCGGAGTCGTCCCCGAGGTGGCCTCCCGCGCGCATCTGGAGGCGATGGCGCCGACCGTCGAACGGGCCCTGGAGCAGTCCGGTCTGCGCCTGTCCGACATCGACGCGGTCGCGGTGACCGCCGGTCCCGGCCTGGCCGGGGCGCTGCTCGTGGGCGTGGCGGCGGCGAAGGCCTACGCGCTGGGCATGGGCGTGCCGCTCTACGGGGTGAACCACCTGGCCGCCCACGTGGCCGTGGACCAGCTCGAACACGGCGCCCTGCCCAAACCGTGCATCGCGATGCTCGTCTCGGGCGGGCACTCCTCGCTGCTGCTGGTACCGGACGTGGCGCGGGAGGTCATCCCGCTCGGCTCCACGGTGGACGACGCGGCGGGCGAGGCGTTCGACAAGGTGGCCCGGGTCCTCGGACTGCCCTTCCCGGGCGGGCCGCACATCGACCGGGTGGCCCGCGAGGGGTCCGGCACGGCTGTGGCGTTCCCCCGGGGCAAGTACGACGACGGGACCCTGGACTTCTCGTTCTCCGGCCTGAAGACGGCCGTGGCCCGGTGGGTCGAGGCCAGGGAGAAGGCCGGTGAGCCGGTCCACGTCCCCGACGTGGCGGCCTCGTTCCAGGAGGCCGTGGTCGACGTGCTGACCCGCAAGGCCCTGGCGGCCTGCCGGGAGCACGGGGTCACCGACCTGCTGATCGGCGGCGGCGTGGCGGCCAACTCGCGGCTGCGGGCGCTGGCCGCCGAGCGCTGCGAGGCGGCGGGGGTCCGGGTGCGTGTTCCCCGTCCCGGCCTGTGCACCGACAACGGCGCCATGGTGGCGGCCCTCGGCTCGGATCTGGTCGCCGCCGGGGTGTCCCCGTCCCCGCTGGACATCCCGGCCGACTCCTCACTGCCGATCACCACCGTCCACGTCTGACCCGTCCGCGTCTGACCCGCCCGCGGCCGCGCCGTCCGCGTCGCCCGGATCCCGTTCCGGCTCCGGGCTGCCCCGGATCGCTCCCGTCCGCGGACCGGATCCCGCCCCCGGACCGGATCCCGTCCTCAGCCGAGGGCCGGCTCGCCGGCCGGGTGGAGGGAGAGCGACGGGTAGTCGGTGTACCCGCGGTGGTCGCCGCCGAAGGCCGTGCTGAAGTCGGGCTCGTTGAGCGGCGCGCCCAGGCGGAGGCGGAGCGGCAGATCGGGATTGGACAGGAAGTACTTGCCCAGCGCCACCAGGTCCGCGCCCCGGCTCAGCCACCGGTCCGTGGCCTCGGCCGGGTGGGCGGCCGACGGGTCGTTGACGATGAGCGCGTTCGGCCACAGGCCGCGGATCCGCCGGTCGATCTCCTCGGAGCCGCCCGCCAGGTGGTGCACGTAGAGGAGGTCGAGCTCGGCCAGGGCGGACAGCAGCGCCGGGTAGACCACGTGGGCGTCGTCCTCCACGAGGTCCTGAGCCCCGGTGGCGGGGGAGATGCGGATGCCGACGCGGTCCGCGCCGATCGCCTCCGCGACCGCCCGGCGTCTCCACGGCGAACCGGATCCTGCCCTCGGCGGATCCGCCGAAGCGGTCGTCGCGCAGGTTGGCGTTCTGCGACAGGAACTGGTGGATGAGGTAGCCGTTGGCGCCGTGCAGCTCGACCCCGTCGAAACCGGCGTCCACCGCCCGCCGGGCGGCGTCCGCGAAGTCCTGCACGGTCGCCTCGACCTCGGCGGTGGTCAGCTCCACCGGGACGGGGAGGTCCTGCATGCCGTTCGGGGTGAACATCTGCTCCGCGGCCCGTACGGCCGAGGGCGCGACGGGGAGCGCGCCGGTGTTGTCGGGGTGGCCGATCCGGCCGGCGTGCATGAGCTGGGCGAAGATCCGGCCGCCCGCCGCGTGGACGGCGTCGGTCACCTCGCGCCAGCCCGCGACCTGCTCGTCGGTGTGCAGCCCCGGCGTGTTCATGTAGCCCTGGCCCGCCGGGCTCGGCTGGATCCCCTCCGTGACGATCAGGCCGGCCGAAGCGCGCTGGGCGTAGTAGAGGGCGGTGAGGGAGGAGGGGATCCCGTCCACGTAGGCCCGGGACCGGGTCATGGGAGCCATGACCAGACGGCTGGGGAGCTGGAGACGACCGAGTTCGAAGGTGCTGAACGGCATGGCTCTTCCTTTCTTGGGCGACCAACTTGGCCAACCAATGGTCAGTTCTACAACTTGGTCGGCCAATATGCAAGCGGTAGGCTGTGCCCGAAAGGGAGGCGGACATGGCGGAGCCGATGACGGCGGAGGAGACGGCCTACCCGACCGCGTGCGGCGCGGAGGACCCCGACGGGCTGAGCTGCCTGATGGCCCAGGCGGCACGGGGCTACCGGGTGCTGCTCGCCGCGCTGCTGGCGGAGATCGACCTCTATCCGGGACAGGACCGCGCGCTGAGCGCCCTGTGGGAGAACGGGCCGCAGTCGCAGAACGCGTTGGCCAGGATCCTGGGCATCGACGTGTCCACGATGACCAAGATGCTGCAGCGCCTGGAGCGGAGTGGCTTCGTCAGCCGGAGCCCGTCGCCCGCCAACCGCCGCATCAGCATCGTGAGCACGACGCCGGCGGGCGACGCCCTCCGTCCCGAGGTGCAGCGGGTCGAGACGGAGCTCCACCGCCGGATGACCCGCGGGCTGACCCCCGAGCAGGTCGAGACGCTGCTCTCGCTGCTGGGCGTGGTGCGGGAGAACGTCTGCCCCGAGGCGATGTCCGGTGAGGGCGCCTGCGCCCTCTGACGACGGGTGCCCTGGTACCGGAAGGGCCCCGGTCCTCCGGTGGGAGGATCGGGGCCCGGGGCCGTGCTCGGACGTCAGTCCTTCGTGCGGGTGGGCCGCAGGAGAGCCTCGGCCAGGGCGAGCATGGTCTCCTCCAGCGCGCCGAGGCGGCGGGTGAGGTCGGTGCGGACCGGGTCCACGATCTCGCCGAGGGCCTCGGCGAGCTGCTCGCGGTCGGGCTGGGCGCGGAGCATGTCGGCCAGCGGGGCGAGAGCGGCCTCGGCCTGGGCCAGCCGCTCGTCCAGGGTGTCGAAGCGCTGCTCCTGCCCGTCGGCCTGGGCGGAGATGAGCTCGCCGACACGCTTGTGGACCTCGCCGAGGTTGAGGGTGGCGGGGAGCTGGCTGACCCGCTGGTTGACGGCCTCGACGTGGTCGTCGACGGCCTCCAGCTGCTCACCGGCCTTCTCCGCGCGGCTGTCCAGCGCGCACAGGCGGGCGTCGACGACGTCGATCCGGCTCGTGACGCGGCCCTCGATCTCGTCGAGGCGCTCGTCCAGCGTGTCCAGACGGCCGTCGTGGCGGGTGCCGACCTCGCCGATCCGGGTGTCCACCGAGGCGATGCGGGTGCCGACCTCGCCGATGCGGGTGTCCACCGAGGCGATGCGGGAGTCCACGCCGCTCAGGCGGGTCTCCACGCCGCTCATCCGGCCGTCGATGTCGGCCAGGCAGCCGTCCGCGGTCTCCAGGCGGGCGTCCACCGAGGCCAGGTGGCCGTCCACCGAGGCCAGGTGGCCGTCCGCCGAGGCCAGGCGGCCGTCCAGGGAGACCAGGCGGCCGTCCACCGCCGCCAGGTGGTCGCCGATCCCGGCCAGGCGGTCGTCGGCGGTCTCCAGGCGGCCGTCCACCGAGACCAGGCGGGTGTCGACCCGGTCGATGCGGCTCTCGACGCCGTCCACCCGGTCGTCCACCCGGACCACCGCCTGCTCGACCTGCCCGCTCACCTGCCCGATCGCGTCGAGGAGGCGGCCGACGGCGGTGTCCACGGACTCCCGTACCCCCGCCGCGAGCTCGGCCAGGCCGCTCTCCACGCGCTTCTCCACGCGCTCGGTGCGCTGGGAGAGCTCGGTGAGCGACTTGTCCAGGCGGGTGAACCGGCCGGCCGCAGCCTCCATGTTCTCCTGGAACTGGCCGAGGCGCCTGGCGAACTCGTCCATCCGGCCGTCGACGCCCTTGGTGCCGTCGAGGATCGACTGGAGCCGGATGAGCGCCTCGTCCATGTTCTCGCCGACCGTGCCGAGGTCGGCCCAGAGGCTCGGCAGCTCCTCGACGGGGGTGACCCGGTCCCCGACGGTGTCGATGCGCTGGCTCACGGAATCGATCCGCTGCCCCACCGAGCCGACGCGCTCGCCGACGGCGTCGACGTGGTCGCGGACCGCCTCGACGTGCTGGGCGAGGCCCTCCGCCCAGGTCGGAGGCCGTACGGCGATGTCGTCCAGGCGGCCGTGGACGGACTCCAGCGTGCCGTTCAGCCCGCCGAGCTCGCGTTCCCTGACCTCGCGCAGCAGCCACTCCATGCCTTCGAGCCGCTGGCGGATCTCGTCCAGCACCGCGCCCTGCGTGCGCTGCTCGTAGACGTGGTCCTGGGCGGCGCGGGCGAGGAGCTCCCGCATCCGGTCGGAGATGGCGGTCTGGCCGCCGGCCTGCAGCAGGGTCTGATTGGAGTGATCCACCGAAAAGCTCCTTCACTCGCCGACGGCCAGCCGCGCGGTGGGATTGGTCCGGCTGTTGTTAAACGCGGTCGAACCGCTGACGGGAACGACTCCCGGGGCGCAACGATAGCGTCTGGATCAAGGTTTTTCGAATCCGGCTTTAAAAGATCGCGATTGTCGACGGATTTCCCGGATTTACGGTTCCGGGCAGATCAGCACGGGTCACAAACAAGGACAAAAGGTCTGTCGATGACTCGGGTGAGAATAACTGTTGTGAATTTCTTTCCGGAAAGGCGGAGGTCTTTCCGGAGCCGCTCGACGTCGACCGCGGATCCGCGTTTCTTGATCGTCACGTTCCCGACGCCGCGGTCCCGGAGCACCGCCCGCAGCCGCTTGAGCGAGAACGGCAGCACCTCGTGCACCTCGTAACGGGACGCCCACGGGGTCTCCGCGAGGGCGTCGGAGGTGATGTAGGCGATGTGCGGGTCGATCAGCCGCCCGCCCACCAGCGCGGCGACCTCCGCGACGAGGTGGGACCGGATCGCCGCGCCGTCCGGCTCGTAGACGTAGCGGCCGATGGGGCCGACCTCCGCCGGGCCGAGGCCGGCATCGGGCGTCATCGTCAGGCCGGACGGCAGCATCGTGGCCCGCCGCTCCACCTCGCCGGCCAGCGCGCCCGCCCAGATCACGGCCTCCTTGACCTCGCCCCGGTGGGAGACCCACTCCGCCTCGGCCCCGGCGGGGATGAACTCGTACGGGATGCCGGGGGCGACCTTCAGGCAGGCCGCCCGCGCCGCGGCGACCATCGCCAGCACCTCGGGCCAGGCCGGGGAGTAGGCCAGGGGGTCGAAGGTCCTGCCGCGCGCCGTACGGCGGGCGGGGTCGGCGAACAGCACGTCGAAGGCGGCCGGGTCGACCGTGCCGGCGCCGGCCGCGCGGACCGTGACGCGCTCGCTGAACCCCAGGGCTTCGGCGTTGGCGCGGGCGACGGCGGGCGGTGAGCGGGTCGGCGTCCACCGCCTCCACCGTGCAGCCCGCCCTGGCCAGGGCGAGCAGGTCGCCGCCGATGCCGCAGCAGACGTCGGCGACCCGGGAGCCCGCGGGGATCCGCCGGGCGCGGTGGTCGGCGACCTCGCGGCGGGTGGCCTGCTCCAGGCCGTGGGGGGTGAAGTACATCAGGTCGGCGTCGGCGCCGAACTTCTCCCGCGCCCGCCGCCTGAGCACGGTCTGGCCGAGCGCCGCCGAGGTGAGATCGGCGTCGTAGGTCTTCCTGAGCCGGGTCACGGCCGCCACGGGGTCGTCCCCGGCGAGTTCGGCCGCGGCCCCCAGGGCCTCCTGGCCGCGCGGCGTCAGCAGCTCACGGAATGCGTCAAGGTCCACGCCGCCCGACGCTACCGCCTGGGGAGACCGCCGGGCCTCCGCTCAGTCGGGCAGCTCGGCGAGGTCGATGTCGACCGGGCGTCGCCGACCCGAGTTCGAGGCCGGTCGATCCCCGCGGTGCCCCTGGAATTCGCGCAGGCGGCCTCGGCGGATCCCGGTCTTTCGTCTTGTCGAATCTTTGCCGTTCCGAAGGAAGGCGTGGAGGCCGTGCGGTCCGAGGCCGGCGGTCGCGGAGATATCCGTGTGGGACCGTACGTGAATTGATGGCCGATGTTTGCGTGTGCTTTATATGTGTGAACCGGCTGTCCGGTGATTGTGGCGGCGGATGTGGAGGAGGTGTTTTCCGTCCGCGTTTCTCGCGGGGCGCCCGCCCGGTGGCGGGAGGGTGCGGTCCCCGGATGCGCGGCGGCGGCCGCCCGCGAAGCGGGGAGGGGAGAGGCGGACCGGAGAAGGCGGGGCTGTGGGTCGCGGGGCGGGACCGGGAGAGGTGGAGAGAGTGGCTGCGTTCGCCCGAAGCGCAGACGGGGCGGTTCGTGTTGACTGTCAAGGCCTCCTTGCATACTGTTCCGTATTGGCACTCTCCCCTTGAGAGTGCCAATCCATGCGACGAGGTCAGGTCTGGCACCCGCGACGGCAGACCGCTGGTCGCCTCTTCTAGATCATTCACATCTGAAGGGGAGGTCCGACGTGACGACCGCCACCAAGGTTCCCGTTAAGCCGCTCGGCGACCGCATCGTGGTCCAGCCGCTCGAGGCGGAGCAGACCACCGCTTCCGGTCTGGTCATCCCGGACACCGCCAAGGAGAAGCCGCAGGAGGGCAAGGTCCTCGCGGTGGGTCCGGGCAACTGGGACGACGAGGGCAGCAAGCGCATCCCGCTCGACGTGAGCGAGGGCGACATCGTCCTCTACAGCAAGTACGGCGGCACCGAGGTGAAGTACGGCGGCGAGGAGTACCTCGTGCTCTCCGCCCGTGACGTGCTCGCGATCATCGAGAAGTAGTTCACGCTTCACCGGAGATGACGTATCGAGCCCCGGGCCGCTGCTTGCGCCCGGGGCTTTGATGCGCCGACGTGCTTTCAGAGAGGACTGTCATGCCGAAGATCCTGTCTTTCGAGGAGGACGCGCGCCGCGCTCTCGAGCGTGGTGTCAACGCCCTGGCGGACGCCGTCAAGGTGACCCTCGGCCCGCGTGGCCGCAACGTGGTCATCGACAAGAAGTTCGGTGCGCCGACCATCACCAACGACGGTGTCACCATCGCGCGTGAGGTCGAGCTGGAGGGGCCGTACGAGAACCTCGGCGCCCAGCTGGCCAAGGAGGTCGCCACCAAGACCAACGACATCGCCGGCGACGGCACGACCACCGCGACCGTCCTCGCCCAGGCGATGGTCCGCGAGGGTCTGCGCAACGTCGCCGCCGGGGCCCAGCCGCTCTCCCTCAAGCGCGGCATCGACCTCGCGGCCCGGACCGTCAGCGACAAGCTGATCGAGTCCGCCCGCCCGGTCGCGGACAAGAAGGAGATCGCGCACGTCGCGACGATCTCCGCGCAGGACGCCAAGATCGGCGAGCTGATCGCCGAGGCGTTCGACAAGGTGGGCAAGGACGGTGTCATCACCGTCGAGGAGTCCAACTCCATGGGCATGGAGCTGGAGTTCACCGAGGGTCTCCAGTTCGACAAGGGCTACCTGTCGCCCTACATGGTGACCGACCAGGAGCGGATGGAAGCGGTCCTGGAGGACCCCTTCATCCTGATCCACCAGGCCAAGATCACCTCCGTCGCGGACTTCCTGCCGCTGCTGGAGAAGGTCGCCCAGACGAAGAAGCCGCTGCTCGTCATCTCCGAGGACGTCGAGGGCGAGGCCCTCGCGGTCCTGGTGACGAACAAGATCCGCGGCACCTTCACCTCCGTCGCCGTCAAGGCGCCGGGCTTCGGCGACCGCCGCAAGGCGATGCTGCAGGACATGGCCATCCTCACCGGCGGCCAGGTCGTCAGCGAGGAGGTCGGCCTCAAGCTGGAGCACGTCGGCACCGAGGTGCTCGGCACCGCCCGCCGCGTCGTGATCACCAAGGACAACACCACGGTCGTGGACGGCGCCGGTGACGCGCAGGCGATCGCGGACCGCGTCAAGGAGATCAAGCTCGCCATCGAGCAGTCCGACTCCGACTGGGACCGCGAGAAGCTCCAGGAGCGCCTCGCGAAGCTCTCCGGCGGCGTCTGCGTGCTGAAGGTCGGCGCGGCCACCGAGGTGGAGCTCAAGGAGAAGAAGCACCGCCTTGAGGACGCCATCTCCGCGACGCGCGCCGCGATCGAGGAGGGCATCGTCTCCGGCGGCGGCTCCGCGCTCGTGCACGTCGCCAAGGTCCTCGGCGACCTGGACCTCACCGGCGACGAGGCGACCGGTGTCGCGGTGGTCCGCAAGGCGCTCGTCGAGCCGGCCCGCTGGATCGCCGAGAACGCCGGCCTCGAGGGCTACGTCGTGACCTCCAAGGTCACCGAGCTGCCCGTCGGCCACGGCCTCAACGCCGCCACCGGCGAGTACGGCGACCTGATCGCCCAGGGTGTCATCGACCCGGTCAAGGTCACCCGCTCGGCCGTCCAGAACGCGGCCTCCATCGCCGGCATGCTGCTGACGACCGAGGCCCTCGTGGTGGACAAGCCCGAGGAGGAGGCCCCCGCCGCCGGCGGTCACGGCCACGGTCACGGCCACGGCCACTGACCTCCGTCAGGACCCGGTACGGCCCGCACCCTCCCGAGGGTGCGGGCCGTACGCTTTCCGGGGAAATCCGAAAGCGTGGCAAAGCATCTGACGCCGCCGGTGTTACGGCTTGCGGGCTATATAACGAATAGCCGACATATTTCGCAATCAACTGAAATTTCCGGCGGTGGGAAAAATCTCAGTGTAGCCGATTGATTACGGTTCGCTGTCGCCGCCTCAATGTGACCAATCCGTAGCCGTTTGCCATGACGACAGGTCCGATCAGTGCGGGCATCATGCCTACGTGACCGAGGGATGCGTCGCCGACGCCAAGAGTGGGGTAAGGCTTGCGACGAGGTCTGACGGGGTCGTCCACAAAGACGATCTCAAGGATCTGACGAGCCTCGCCGTTCAGGGGGATCGCAGTGCGATCGAATCCTTGCTCGCGCAGTTGCGCCCGATGGTGGTGCGCTATTGCCGCGCCCGCCTCGGCCGGGTTTCCGGCCAATATCACATTGCGGACGACGTGGCCCAGGAAGTGTGCATCGCCGTCCTGTCCGCGCTGCCCCGGTACCGGGACATGGGGCGCCCGTTCGCGTCCTTCGTCTTCGGCATCGCCTCCCACAAGGTGGCCGACGCGCTGCGCAGCTCGGTGCGCTCGGCGGTGCCGACCCAGGACCTCCCCGACGGGCCCGACGAGGGTCCGGGCCCGGAGGAGACCGTGGTGCGCTACATCGAGGCCGAGCACGCGCGCAGGCTGCTCTCCCGCCTCCCGGACAACCAGCGCGAGCTGCTGATGCTCAGGGTGGTGTCGGGCCTGTCGGCCGAGGAGACGGGTAATGTACTCGGTATGTCACCCGGTGCGGTTCGCGTCGCCCAGCATCGTGCGCTCGCCAGGCTGCGGGCACTGGCCGAGCTGGAGTCGATAGCTTGACCACGGTCCATCCACGGCGTCCGGCGCGGCGGTACGGCCCGGACGGGGATCCGGCCGTGGCCGGGACCGAGGCCCTACTGCAGTCGCTCTCCCGGAGGGAGCCCGTCCCCGCGGCGGACCAGGTCGTCCGGCTGCTGTCAGCGCTGATCGAGGACGTCGACCACGACCTCGCCGCCGCTCAGCGCCTCTCCTCGGTGTCGATCACGCCGTCGGCGTAGCCCTGGGCGTAGTCCCAGCTCACGTAGTCGGTGGGGTTGGGCTCGTAGGCCGGCTCGTGAACCTGCGGCTTGCCGTTGTCGATCATCTGGCGCAGATTCCCGCGGAGCAGCTCCCAGTTGAAATAGTGCTGGTCACCGCACTCCGGGCAGTCGAGGACCAGCCCGAAGACCCCCTGGGGTTCGAGCAGGGAGCGGAAGACCTCCACGTCGGCGAGATCGGTGACCGCCTCGTCGCGCTCGGCGGGCGTCAGGGGCTCGGGGTCGTCGGAATCACCCAGCGCGGCGGCCGGGTCGTCGGGGTCGTCCGCGAACGGGTCGCGAGGGACGTCTTCCAGCACGGTTCCACTTTATGGCCTAAGCGTGGCGGGCAGGGTGCGAACCCGGGCGTTCCGCGAGCCATCCCCTGCGGGCGGCCTCCACGCCCGCCTGGAAACGGGACTGCGCGCCCAGCTGGGTCATCGCGTCGGCGAAGCGGGCGCGGACGGTCCGGACCGAGACGCCGAGCTGCCGGGCGATCGCCTCGTCGCCCACGCCCTGCGCGGCCAGCCGGAGCACCCGGACCACGCCGTCGTCGGCACGCGTCCACGGCAGGGGCGCCGCCCGCGCCCACAGCTCCTCGAACAGCGTGCGCAGCGCGGCCACCACGACGGAGGCGCGGACCAGGTGGAAGCGGTAGGCGCTCTCGGCCAGGGTGCCGCCCCACCGGGCGGGCAGGCCCGCCACCTCGTCCCCGGCGACGAGGAACCAGCTCGGCACCGAGCCGACGGTCCGGATCCGCGCCCCGGCCCGCTCGAACCGGACGAGCTTCTCCGGCAGGCCGGGCATCTGCAGCAGGTCCGCCGGGATGAGGGCGCGGCAGGAGAGCAGGCCCCGGTGCTGGGCCGCGATCCACTGGTCGGCGTAGCGCTGGGTGAAGTCGCTCATCGTCCGCCGGTCCGGGACCGCGGTGAGCAACCGCAGCGGGGGCGCCTGGACCGCCATGCCGATCACGCTCTCGTAGAGCTCTTCGGCCCCGCCGACCAGCTCGACCGGGAACTGCCCGGTCTGCTGGTCGCGACCGGCGTCGTACTGGTGGATGAGGTGGCGGATCGAGCCCAGCACCGAGTCGATCCTGCGGCTCTCCTCGGCGAGGTGGTCCAGCCGGTCGGCGATCAGGCGGCCGAGGGCCGCGGCGGGGTGCCGCGCGAGGTACTCGCCGGCCTGCTCGTCGACCACGCCCAGCCGTACCAGGGTCGTCAGCTCGCGGTGCAGCGACTCGGGCGAGTCGCCGATGGCCTCGGCCAGCTTGGCGCAGGTGGCGCGGTGCAGGCGGAGCACCGCGTCGTACAGCGACGTCTGGGCGGGGGTCAGGCCCAGGGCGGCGAGCGGGTCGGAGGTGTCGGCAGGCATCGACGGGGGCTCCTGGGCTGAACAGGACGTGTCGAGAGGCATCGACGGGGGCTCCTGGATGAACAGGACGTGTCGAGAGGATAACCCGGCGTTCCGCTCCTGTCCGGGTCTTGGCGCGACCGGCGGATCCGGGTGCAGCTTCGTGCAGTTGCAGCTTCGACCATTGCGCGCTGGGGAAGGCGGAGCAACCATGACATGGCGTCGGCATCGCAGGCGAGAAGCTCCGCCGCTCGGACACGGAGGGGGGTCCGGCGGCATCCGGGCGCATCGTGACGCTGCCGGTGACGGGAGGTCGAGCGGGTCACCGACCGCTCGGCCTCCCGAGGCGTCTCCGGTCGTTCCTGATCGTCTCCGGTCGTCTCCGGTCGTCTCCGGTCGTCTCCGGGTGTCTCCACCGCCCCGCCTCCCCCTGCCGTTCGGTGCTCCGGGGGGCAGACCCTAAACTGTGCCGGGGGCGGCTTCCTCCACCCGGGATTCCCACAGAGCGCGTCGTGGCGGAGGGTCGCAGCCGGCTCCCCCGCTCCATGAGCGGGAGGCGGCTTCCCGCCGTCCCCGAGGAGGGCCGGCGACGGCCGCGCCCTCGCGCCCTGACCGTTTCGACCACCAGAACCGCAAAGGGAAGCGATTCCCCTGCCGGACGACCCCGGCAGTCCCTCGCCAGGAGAATGATGGCCAAGTTCACCGAGCCGGGGCTGACGTTTGACGACGTGCTCCTCGTTCCCGCCTACTCCGACCTGCAGCCGGGCGAGGCGGACACCACCACCCGCCTCTCGCGCGGGATCACCCTGCGCATCCCGCTCGTCTCCGCGGCGATGGACACGGTCACCGAGGCGCGCATGGCGGTGGCCATGGCCCGTCAGGGCGGCATCGGCATCCTGCACCGCAACCTGTCCGTCGAGGACCAGGCCGGGCAGGCCGACCTCGTCAAGCGGTCCGAGGCCGGGATGGTCACCAACCCGATCACCTGCTCGCCGGACGACACGCTCGCCGACGTCGAGCGCCTCTGCGCGACCTACCGGATCTCCGGCGTCCCGGTGACGGATGTGAACGGCGTGCTGGTCGGCATCGTCACCAACCGGGACATGCGCTTCGAGACCGACCACAGCCGTCCCGTGCGCGAGGTCATGACCGCGATGCCGCTGGTCACCGCGCCGGTGGGGGTCTCCAGGGACGACGCGTTCACGCTGCTGCGGAAGAACAAGATCGAGAAGCTCCCGCTGGTCGACGCGGCCGGGCGGCTGCACGGCCTGATCACGGTCAAGGACTTCACCAAGAGCGAGCAGTACCCGCTCGCCACCAAGGACGCCGACGGCCGGCTCGTCGTGGGGGCGGCCATCGGCGTCGGCGGTGACGCCGAGCAGCGGGCGGCCGCGCTGATCGAGGCGGGCGTCGACGTGATCATCGTGGACGTGGCGCACGGCCACTCCAAGGGCCTCGCCGACATGATCGCGAAGATCAAGGCCAACAGCCGGGTCGACGTGATCGGCGGGAACATCGCCACCCGGGCGGGCGCCCAGATGCTGATCGACGCCGGCGCCGACGCGGTCAAGGTCGGGGTCGGCCCCGGCTCCATCTGCACCACCCGCGTGGTCGCCGGGGTCGGCGCCCCGCAGGTGACCGCCATCCACGAGGCCTCGCTGGCCTGCGGCCCGGCCGGGGTGCCGGTGATCGGCGACGGCGGCCTGCAGTACTCCGGCGACATCGTCAAGGCCATCGCGGCCGGCGCCGACACGGTGATGCTGGGCTCGCTGCTGGCGGGCTGCGAGGAGTCCCCGGGCGAGCTGATCTTCATCAACGGCAAGCAGTTCAAGTCCTACCGCGGCATGGGCTCGCTCGGCGCGGTCCGCAACCGCGAGCGCGGCGGCGCGTCCTTCAGCAAGGACCGCTACGCCCAGGCGACGTCGGCGGCGAGGACAAGTACATCCCCGAGGGCATCGAGGGCCAGGTCCCCTACCGGGGTCCGGTCTCCGCGGTCGCCCACCAGCTCGTCGGCGGCCTGCGCCAGGGCATGTGGTACTCCGGGTGCCGCACGATCGCCGAGATGCACACCTCGTGCGAGCTCATGCCGATCACGGCCGCGGGCCTCAAGGAGAGCCACCCGCACGACATCCAGATGACGGTCGAGGCGCCCAACTACCACCGCCGCTGAACATCGGTGTGCGGGCCGGTCGGACACAGGTACGGCTCACGCCGGAAGGCGTGGGCCGTACGCGCGTGAGATGGGAAAGATACGGAACATGACTCAGGTGGAGATCGGCCGCGGCAAGAACGGACGCCGTGCCTACGCGCTGGACGAGATCGGCATCGTCCCCTCCCGGCGGACCCGTGACCCCGAGGAGGTCTCGATCGCCTGGCAGATCGACGCCTACCGGTTCGAGCTGCCTCTCGTGGTGAGCCCCATGGACAGCGTGGTCTCGCCGCAGACCGCGATCGAGGTGGGCCGGCACGGCGGTCTGGCGGTGCTGGACCTGGAGGGTCTGTGGACCCGCTACGAGGACCCGATGCCGCTGCTGGAGGAGGTGGCCGAGCTCAAGGGCGAGCCGGCGACCAGGCGGCTGCAGAAGATCTACGAGGAGCCGATCAAGGAGGAGCTGATCGGCCGCCGGATCGAGGAGATCCGCGCGGCCGGGGTCACCACGGCGGTCCGGCTCTCCCCGCAGCGCACGGTCCAGCACCACAAGGCCGTCATCGACGCGGGCGTGGACATCTTCGTGATCCGCGGCACCACGGTCTCGGCCGAGCACGTCTCGGGCCGGGCCGAGCCGCTCAACCTCAAGCAGTTCATCTACGAGCTCGACGTCCCGGTGATCGTCGGCGGCTGCGCCACCTACACCGCGGCGCTGCACCTGATGCGGACCGGCGCGGCCGGCGTGCTCGTCGGCTTCGGCGGCGGGGCCTCGCACACCACCCGCACGGTGCTGGGCGTGGCGGTGCCGATGGCCACCGCGATCTCGGACGTGGCCGCGGCGCGCCGCGACTACATGGACGAGTCCGGCGGCCGGTACGTCCACGTCATCGCGGACGGAGGCATGGGCACCTCCGGCGACATCGCCAAGGCCATCGCCTGCGGCGCCGACGCGGTCATGGTCGGCTCGCCGCTGGCCCGTGCCGCCGAGGCACCCGGCCGCGGCTTCCACTGGGGCTCGGAGGCCCAGCACCCGGAGCTGCCGCGCGGCAAGCGGGTCGAGTTCGGCACGGTCGGCACGCTCGCGCAGATCCTGCACGGCCCCTCCTCGGTGGCCGACGGCTCGATGAACCTGATGGGCGCGCTCCGGCGCACCATGGCCACCGCCGGCTACTCCGACCTGAAGGAGTTCCAGCGGGTCGAGGTCGTCGTCGCCCCGCAGCACCCCTGACCTGACGACGACCGGAGGGATCCCGGCGCCCGCGCGGCACCGGGATCCCTCCGTCGTTCCCCGGGGCGCGGCCCTCCGCGTCGTCCTCCGGGGGCGCGGCCTTCCGCTCCGAGGTCGCCCGGCCTGCCCGCGAGCGCGCGTCCGCTCCGGGGACCGCGTCCGTACTGGGACCGCGTCCGCTCAGGGGGGCCGCGGTCTGGGCGGTGCGCTCGTGGGCGGTCAGCCGCCGAGCACACCGAGGAGGTGGGCGACCTCGGCGGCGACGGCGTCGCGGCCCGCCTTCACGTAGGCGCGGGGGTCGACCGCCTCCGGGGCGGAGGCCAGGTGGTCGCGGATCGCCCGGGTGAACGCCTTGTTCAGGTGGGTGGCGATGTTGACCTTCTTCATGCCGTGCCGTACGGCGGCGCGCAGGGTGTCGTCCGGCACGCCGGACGAGCCGTGCAGCACGAGCGGGACCGGGACGGCGTCGCGCAGCTCGGCGATCAGGGCGAGGTCGAGTACGGCGTCGCGCGTCGTCATGGCGTGCGAGCTGCCGACGGCGACGGCGAGGGCGTCGACGCCGGTGCGGGCCACGTAGCCGGCGGCCTCGTGCGGCCGGGTCCGCGCGCCGGGCGCGTGCACGCCGTCCTTCCCGCCGATCTCGCCGAGCTCGGCCTCCACCCACACGCCCCGCCGGCGGCACCAGGCGGCCACCTCGGCGGTGAGCGCCGCGTTCTCCTCGTCGGGCAGCGCGGAGGCGTCGAACATGACCGACCCGATGCCCAGCTCCACGGCCTCCTCGACGAGCGCGCGGTCGCACGCGTGGTCGAGGTGGACGGCCACGGGCACCGAGGAGGCCCGGGCGACGGCCAGCGAGGCGGCGGCCACGGGGGCGAGGGCGCCGTGGTAGCGCACGCAGTTCTCGCTGATCTGCAGCACGACCGGCGCTCCGGCGCGCTCCGCCCCGGCGGCGATCGCCTCGGCGTGCTCCAGCTGGACGACGTTGAACGCGCCGACGCCCGCCGGGGCGTCACGGATGATGTCGCCGATTCCGACGAGGGGCATGGCGGGACCTTTCGGTGTGACCGGGTGCTTTCGGGGGTGACCTCGGACCCCGGACCGCGGACCGCGGTCGGGTGGTCCGCGCGTGCGGGGGCCGGGTGGAGGCCCGGCCCGGGGGTGAGGGCGCGTGCGGGGGTTACGGGCCCACGGGTTCGACCCGGATCAGGGGATGGACCTCCCGGAACACGTCCGCGTCGACGTCCCCGGCGATCGGAGCCGCCACCGCCGCCGCGCCCAGCGCCGCGGCTCGGCGCAGCCGGTCGGGCCAGGGGAAGTCCTCGACCAGGCCGAGGGCCAGCCCGGCGACCAGCGCGTCGCCGGCCCCGGTCGGATTCCCCTCCACCCGGTACGGCATGGCGGCCCGCCAGGAGCCCTCGGACGTCACCGCCAGCAGCCCGCCCGCTCCCAGGGAGACCACCACGGCCTCGGCCCCGGCCTCCCGGAGCGCCTGGGCCCCGGCGAGCGGATCACCGCCGGGCGGCGCGGTGAGGGCTCCGCCGCCGGGCGGCGCGGCGAGGGCGCGGGCGAGTTCCTCGGCGTTGGGCTTGAGGATCGAGGGCCGGCCGGCCGGGGTGTGCCGGAGCGCCTGGCCGTCGGCGTCCACGATGACCGGGACGCCGCGCTCACGGGCCATGGAGGAGAGGACGGCGTAGAAGCCGGCGGGCACGCCGGGCGGCAGGCTCCCCGAGACCACCACGGCCGCGGCGTGCCGAGGCGGGTCTCGAAGTCGGAGAGGAAGGCCGCCAGCTCCCCGTCCGACACGACGGGCCCCGGCTCGTTGAACAGGGCGGTGCGCCGCGGCCCGGACGGGTGCAGGTCGCAGACCGCGAGGGTGGCGCGGGACTCCCCGCCGATGCGGGTGAGCCCGGTGGGGAGCCCCGCCCCGGTGAGGTCGGCCTCGGCGGCCCGGCCGTTGGGGCCGCCGGACAGGCCGGTGACCAGGACGTCGCAGCCGAGTCCGGCGAGGACCCGGGCGACGTTGACCCCCTTGCCCCCCGCCCTGCGGTGCACGGCCCGCACCCGGTTGACGCCGTCCCAGTCGACGCCGTCGGCGGTGTAGGTCACGTCGAGGGCCAGGTTCAGGGTGACGGTGAGAACCGGGCCGCGGGCGGGGGGAGGGGTGGGGCGCATCAGGGTTCCGTGATCCAGCTTCCGTGCTTCATGACGCCGGCGACCTCCAGGTCGCCGTCGAGGACCACCAGGTCGGCCTGCTTGCCGGCCGCGACGGAACCGAGGCGGTCGCCGAGGCCGAGGACCCGGGCGGGGGTGAGGGAGGTGACCTCGGCGGCCTCGGACAGGGACAGGCCGAGCTCGCGGACGGCGCGCCGGAAGGCGGCGTCCATGGTCAGGGTGGAGCCCGCGATGGAGCCGCCCCCCGCCAGGCGGGCGACGCCGCCTGCCACCTCGACCTTCAGCGGGCCCAGGTCGTAGGTCCCGTCCCCCGCTCCGGCCGCCGCCATCGCGTCCGTGACGAGCGCCGTACGGCCCGGCCCGGCGGTCCGGCAGGCCAGGCGGAGCATGGCGGGGTGCACGTGCACGCCGTCGTTGACCAGTTCGACCGTGACCCGCTCGTCCTGCAGCAGCGCGGCGACCGGGCCGGGGTCGCGATGGCCGAGCGGGGGCATCGCGTTGTAGAGGTGGGTCGCGACGCGGGCGCCCGCGTCGATCCCGGCGAGGGTCTGCGCGTAGTCGGCGTCGCTGTGCCCGAGGGCGGCGATCACGTCGTTGGCGGCGGCTTCCCGGATGGTGTCCAGCGCGCCCGGCAGCTCGGCGGCGATGGTGAGCATGCGCACGTGCCCGCGCCCCGCCTTCAGCAGGCCGAGGAGCTCCTCGGGGGAGGGCTCGCGCAGCAGGGAGGGGTTGTGCGCGCCGCAGCGGGCCTTGGAGATGTAGGGGCCCTCGAAGTGGATCCCGGCCAGCAGTCCGTCCTCGCACAGGTCGGCCAGGGCGGAGGCGGCCCGGGCCAGGTCGCCGGGGGCGGCCGTGACCAGGCTGGCCATGAGCGTGGTGGTGCCGTGCCGGGCGTGCAGGGCCGCGATCCGGACGGCCTGCTCGGGGTCGCCCGAGGGGAAGGAGCCGCCCGCCCCGCCGTGGTTGTGGATGTCGACGAAACCCGGCACGACGTACCGGCCGCCGAGGCTGCGGCCCGGCCCGGGGGCGGTCCCCCGGCCGACGTGGGTGATGCGGCCGTCTTCGATGGTCAGCCAGCCGTCGTGGACACCGTCGGGGGTGACGACGCGGGCGTCGGCGAGTGTGAGGCTCATGGCCCCATCCTCTCCCGCCTGCGCGGAGGGGGCGGCTGTTGCGGGATCGGCGGTGGCGGGACCGGACGCGGCGGGGGCGGACGCGGTGGGGGTGGAGGCCGGGAGGGCGGCCGTGGCGGACCTGGCCGTCGCGGGGCCGGTCCCGGCGGGGCCGGTCATCGGGGCTCCCGGGAGGGGAGGATCACCGAGCGGGTCAGGTGGAGCGGCCGGTCCGGGTCCAGTCCCCGGGCCAGGGCCCTGGCCACCGCCACCCGCTGGACGCGCACCAGCTCGGCCATCGGGTCCAGGCCACCGGCCAGGAACGCGCCGCCGGTCGCCTCCACCTCCTCGCGCAGCCCCTCGGGGGCGGCACCGAGCATCCAGGTGATCCGGCCGGGTCCGGCGATGCTGATCGGGCCGTGCCGGTACTCCATCGCGGGGTAGGCCTCGGTCCACGCCCGGCAGGCCTCGCGCATCTTCAGCCCCGCCTCCAGGGCCAGGCCGTAGGCCCAGCCGCGGCCCAGGAAGGTGAACTGCTCGGCGGCCAGGTGCTCGGGGGCGGGCGGCTCGGCGAGCGCGCGCTCGGCGTCGGCGATCGCGGAGGTCAGGTCCTCGCCGAGGTGGGCGCGGAGCAGGGCCAGCTGGGTGGTGGCGAACCGGGTCTGCACGACCGACCGCTCGTCGGCGTAGTCGAGGACGACGACCCGGTCGGCCAGCGCCATGACCGGGGTGTCCGGGTCCGCGGTGATCACGGTGGTCCGGGCGCCGGTGTCGCGCAGCAGCTCCAGCACCTCGGTGGTGGTGCCGGACCGGGTCAGCGCGAGCACCCGGTCGTAGGAGCGGCCGGTCGGCGCCTCGGAGGCGGCGAACGCGTCGGTCTCGCCGTGCCCGGCGCGCTCGCGGAGCGCGGCGTAGGCCTGGGCGATGAACCAGGAGGTCCCGCAGCCGACCACGGCCACCCGCTCGCCCGGCAGGGGGAGGGCGTCGGCAGGGACCGCGGCGGCGGCGCGGCGCCAGCAGTCCGGCTGCGACGCGATCTCTGCTTCGGTGTGGGTGGTCACGGCACGCCTCCCGGTTTGGCTCATTTATGAGTGATTTATAGCAGAAGTGAGCAACTTTGGGCACGGGTGGGCTTTGATCCTGCGTTGTGACACCCTGGTGACCGTGAGCCGATACGAGCGCTGGAACGCGATCCTCGAGCTGCTCGCGCGGGAGGGCCGCCTGACCGTCGAGCAGGCCGCCGAAGGGCTGGACGTCTCCACCGCGACGATCCGGCGCGACTTCGACCAGCTGGCCCAGCAGCAGATGCTCATGCGCACGCGAGGCGGAGCCGTCGCGCAGAGCGTGAGCTACGACCTGCCGCTGCGCTACAAGACCGCGCGCCACGCCGGGGAGAAGCAGCGGATCGCCGAGGCGGCCGCCGCGCTGGCGGCGCCCGGCGCGATCGTCGGCATGAACGGCGGCACCACCACCTCGGAGGTCGCGCGGGCGCTGGCCGTACGGGCCGATCCCGAGCTCGGCTTCACCATCGTCACCAACGCCCTGAACATCGCCGCCGAGCTGACCGTGCGGCAGAACGTCAAGATCGTGGTGACCGGCGGGGTGGCGCGGCCGCAGTCCTACGAGCTGATCGGGCCGCTGGCGTCGGAGGTGCTGGACCGGATCACCCTGGACGTCGCGTTCCTGGGGGTGGACGCGATCGACGCGGAGGCGGGGGCCTTCGCCCACCACGAGGGCGAGGCGGGCGTCAACGGCCTGCTGATCGGCCGGGCCGCCGAGGTCGTCGTGGTCGCGGACGCCTCCAAGATCGGCCGCCGTGCCTTCGCCCGGATCTGCACGCCGGACGCCGTCGGCACGCTGGTCACCGACGAGGGCCTCTCCGACGAGGACGCGGCCCGTTTCGCCGACGCCGGGGTGAAGGTCGTCCGCGCCTGACCCGGTCCCGCCCGCGGCGGCGCACGGGACGCATGCGACCGGGGCGGGCGGAGCGGCCGATGGTGGTGCGAATCACCGCGAGTGCGACTACCGACTGGTAGTGACGTCCCGGGGCGGGGGTACATATCCCGGACAAGACGATGACCCGCGTACCCCGGGGGGATGCAGCATGACGGCGCGCATGGGCACCGCACGGCTCGGCCCTGCCGAGAGGTCCGCCGCACTGGCGCAGATGGGCTCCGCCGAACTCGACGTGGTGGTGATCGGCGGCGGGGTCGTCGGCGCCGGGGTCGCGCTCGACGCGGCGACGCGAGGCCTGGGCGTCGGGCTGCTGGAGGCGCGCGACTTCGCCTCGGGGACCTCCTCCCGCTCCTCCAAGCTGATCCACGGCGGCCTGCGCTATCTGGAGCAGCTCAACTTCGACCTGGTCCGGGAGGCGCTCCAGGAGCGCGCGCTGCTGCTGCAGCGGATCGCCCCCCACCTGGTGCGGCCGGTGCCGTTCCTGTTCCCGCTCACCCACCTGGGCTGGGAGCGGCCGTACGTCGGCGCCGGGCTGGTGATGTACGACACCCTGGGCTTCTCCACCGGGCTCACCCGCGGGGTCCCCGGCCACCGGCACCTGTCGCGCAGGCGGGCGCTGCGGCTGGCCCCGGCGCTGCGCCGTACCGCCTTCTCCGGCGCGGTGCAGTACTGGGACGCGCAGGTGGACGACGCCCGCTACGTGATGACCATGCTGCGGACCGCCGCCGGCTACGGCGCGCACGTCGCCTCCCGGGCGCAGGTGACGGGCTTCCTGCGGGAGGGGGAGCGGGTCACCGGGGTGCGGGTGCGCGACCTGGAGACCGGGACCGACCTGCAGGTGCGGGCGCGCCAGGTGGTGAACGCCACCGGCGTGTGGACCGACGAGATCCAGGAGCTGGTCGGCGGGCGCGGGCAGATCCACGTGCGCGCCTCCAAGGGAGTCCACCTGGTGGTGCCGCGCGACCGGATCCACTCCCTGACCGGGATCATCCTGCGGACCGAGAAGTCGGTGCTGTTCGTCATCCCCTGGGGCCGCCACTGGATCATCGGGACCACCGACACCCGCTGGAACCTGGACAAGGTCCACCCGGCGGCCTCCCGCTCCGACATCGACTACGTGCTGGAGCACGTCAACGCGGTCCTGTCGGTGCCGCTCACCCGCGACGACGTCGAGGGCGTCTACGCGGGACTGCGGCCGCTGCTGTCGGGGGAGTCGGAGGAGACCTCCAAGCTCTCCCGCGAGCACGTGGTGGCCCACCCGGTGCCCGGCCTGGTCATGGTGGCCGGGGGCAAGTACACCACCTACCGGGTCATGGCGAAGGACGCGGTGGACGCGGTCGCGCACGGCCTGCACCAGCGGGTCCCGCCCTCCTGCACCGACCGGATCCCGCTGGCCGGGGCGGAGGGCCACCAGGCGCTGTGGAACTCCCGCGAGCGGCTCGCCCGCTCCTCCGGGCTGCACGTGGCCCGGATCGAGCACCTGCTCCAGCGGTACGGTTCCATGATCGACGAGGTGCTGGCGCTGATCGAGGAGGACCCGTCGCTGAGCCGGCCGTTGACCGGGGCGGACGACTACCTGCGGGCCGAGGTCGTCTACGCCGCCACCCACGAGGGCGCCCGGCACCTCAACGACGTGCTGGCCCGGCGCACCCACATCGCCATCGAGACCTTCCACCGCGGCCTGGCCGTGGCCGAGGAGGCCGCCGCGCTGCTCGCCGGGCCGCTGGAGTGGGACGACGAGCAGGTCAAGCGCGAGATCGAGTACTACACCAAGCGCGTCGAGGCCGAACGGCTCTCCCAGGAGCAGGACACCGACCACGAGGCCGACGCCATCCGCCTCGGCGCCCCCGACATCGTCCCCTTCGCCGCCCCGGAGACCAACCTGGCCTGATCGGGCCCTTTCCCGGAGGAGGCGGTGTGCACCATGGGTGAGAGTGCTGCGGAGGACGGTCGGCACCGGCCGGGGAGCCGGACGACGGGGAGGGGGACGGGAGCCGCACCGGGCGGGCTTATCGGGTGAACGCCTGGAACTCGGCGGCGCGGAGGTGGTCGCGGGCCGGGCTCGCGGTGGCGCAGTCGGTGGCGGAGCCGGGGTCGGCGTCCTGCTCGCCGGCGTAGCGCGGGTTGCCGGTGCACTGGGTGGAGACCGCGCGCAGGGTCAGGTGGGTGGCCGTCGTGGTGGGGATCCTGAACGATTCGATCAGCAGGTCGGCGCCCCGGGGGCGGGGCAGCCGGGTGTCGAAGGCGTCGGCGGGGCTGGTGTAGGCGACGGTGAAGGACTCGGGCTGCGAGCAGTCCTTCTTCGTGGCGTCGCAGGCCAGGACCTCGAAGGCGCGCAGGGCGCTGAAGCGGTTCTGGCCGCCGGGGTCGGCGGGGTCGTTCACGTTCGGCCGGAGCATGGCGCTGACCTGGACCCGGCGGATCTTCACCGGGTCGGACCCGGCCAGATCCACGGTCACGGTCCTGCCCGCGACCGGGCCGGTGAGCGAGGCCCAGTTCGTGGCCTCGGTCTCGTCGATCAGCTTGGCGTGGTTGACGCCGTCACCGGCGGCCGTCGCGCCCAGCGCCGCCGAGGCGACGTTCTTCGCCAGCGGCAGCGGGAGGGGAAGCGTCACGCCGGGCAGCACCGCGAACCTCACCCGGGTGTGGCCGTAGCCGCTTCCGGCGACGACGAAGTCGTACAGGCCCGGGGTCATCTCCACCGTGTCACCGAGCCCGGTGGCCGGGTCGGTGTCGGCGACCGGTACGGCGCGGGCCTCGTAGCGGCCGACATAGAGCCGGAGCGCGGCGCCGGAGGCGTCAGCGAGAGGCTTGAGGCGGATCTTCCCGTTCCTCCCCTCGGGGTCGACGAAGCTCGGCACCGGGTCGGGGTCGTTCTGGTTCAGGCTCGCCGCGCCCTCGCCGAGACCGCGGGAGGCGAAGGCCCGCCACATGATCTCCCGGTTCCTCCCGCCGAAGCGGAGCGCGTCGGCTGCGAGCAGCGCGTCGCGGTGGTCGACGTAGCTGACCGCGCCGGTGGCCATCAGCAGCAGGGCGTCGAAGGAGAGCTGCGCCCACCGGCGGTTGCCGGGGCACCTGCCCACCGGGACCTTTCCGTCGGCGCACGCCCGCTGGAGGGCCGCCGTGCCCTTGCCGTACCGCCTGACGAAGGCCTCGCGCACGTCGAACTGGGTGGCGCTCCAGATCTCGCCGTCGGCGTGGACCTGCTGGCCGACGATGTCGTAGGCGATGTCGCTGTAGTTCAGCGGGGACTTCGACATGTCGTGGTTGCGGATGCCGGCCTTCCGGTCACCGGTGACGTACGCGCCGGTGACGTACGGCGTGTCGCCCGCGGGGCGGAAGCCGTACTCGGCCAGATACTCCATGGCCAGCAGGTCGGAGGTGCTCTCGTTCATCGCGCCGGGCTGGGCGCCGCTCCACCCGGCGTTCGGGCCGCCGACCATGCGGCCGGAGATCGCGTGGCCGTACTCGTGGCCGATCACCGACATGTCGTAGTCGCCGTCCACGCAGGGGGAGTAGAACGAGCCCGCGACCGGCTGCCAGAGGTACATGTTCGTGATCGGGGCGACCCGTCGGGGCCGGTGATCTGGTTGGCGTTGTCACGCACGTTCGGCACCCGCGCGCCCGCCTGGGCGTTGCCCTGCTCGGGATCGTCGCCGAGCCCTTCGGTGAGCGGGGCGGGGCCGGTGACGACGGCCGGGGTGCCGAGGGCGTTCCAGCGGACCGTCGTGGCGCCCGTCTTCTTGGCGAGCGCGGCGGCCGGGGGTGCGACGGCGCCGCGCCGGTTGTCGACGTCGGGCTTGGCGTGCTGCTCGGCCTGGAAGTCGTGGACGCCGGGGGGTTGCCCGGCGGGTCCGCTCTGGGCGGCGCCGGGGAGGGGGAGGGCGAGGGACGGGAGCGCGAGGGACGCCGTAGCGGCGGCGATGACGGTGATGCGTGACCAGGTCTTGGTCGACACCGGGCCTCCTGCGGGGAGCTGGCCGTCATTGGCCATGCACGCGTGGATCACGTGTGCTGCGCAAGAAGTAACACCGGTTCACATAGTCTGACAAGATCTTGTAAAGGGTGATATGTCGGTGTAATAGAGGTCGGAGTGCTGCGGCGCCTTTGAGGTTGACGATCTCCGCCAGGTGAACCGCCCTCTGTCGTGCGTCGTCTCGACCGGCTGACCTGATCAGGCTGTTCTGGTTCCGCCGGCTCCCTGGACGGCATCTTGCCGAAGGCTTGGTCGGCAGAACGCGGATCATGCTCGTGGCCGGATGAGTCAGACCGCCGGCTGGAGATGGCCCCAGAGAGCGGACATGGGCAGGGAGAGGATGCGGTCTCCGAAGGAGAGGCTCTGCGGTCCCAGGTGGAGGACGATGCCCTGCACGAACCGGTTGCCGAGTTTGTCCCGGAGCCATGCCAGATGCTTGGCGCTGCTCGCTGACGGAGACGTGCTCGCCTTGATCTCGATGGCGATGATGCGCCCGTCCGACGCCTCCAGGATGAAGTCGATCTCCCGCTGCTCTTTGTCGCGGTAGTACCACAGTGTGGGCGGGTCGTCGCAGAAGGAGAGAAGCTTGGTGATCTCGGTGAAGGCGAGCGTCTCGATGAGCGGGCCGAGCTGGGAGTTTCCGGGAGGTGTCAAGGACTGGACCGACTGTCGCAGAAGGTGCGCAGCGAGACCCGAGTCGGTGAGGTAGATCTTGGGGGACTTGACGATGCGTGATGTGAGGTTGGTGGACCAGGGGCTCAGTCGTGCGGTGAGGAAGACCGTCTCCACATAGGAGAGGTAGTTCCGCGTCGTCTCCCAGCTCTGCTCCATCGCCTGGGAGAGATTGGTGCCCACGAGCGTGCAGCCGAGGGATGCAGCCAGCAGGGACAGCAGACGGGGGATCGCATTCTGGTGCCGGATGGTGGCGAACTCGCGGATGTCACGGGTGGCGATCATCGTGACATAGCTCCGGAACCAGCGTGCCCGCCTGCTGGGGGCGGTGCTGAACAGCAGTTCGGGATAGCCGCCCTCCACCGTCACGCGCAGGTAGTCGGCCCGGCTCCAAGGGGAGTCGGCGACGAGAAGGCTGCGTGGTTCGGTGAAGGCGCGGAGAAAGAAATCCGGTGAGGCTCCCACGCGCTCACTGACGGCGAGCGGCCAGAGTTCGATGAGCGCGGCCCTGCCGGCAAGTGACTCGGAGAGAGTCGGGACGGTGAGGAACCGTGTCGATCCGGACAGGATGAACTGCCCCCGAGCGCGGTTCTGGTCCACGACTCTTTTGATCGCCCGGAGAAGCGCGTCACCGCCGTGCTGAACCTCGTCGATCAGGACCGGGGCAGGCTCCTGCCGGGCGAAGGTCGCGGGATCGTCGAGTGCGGCGTTGAGGATGGCTTCGTCATCGAGTGTCCGGTAGACGCCGCCATGCCGTCGCTGGAACCCCTCCAGAAGGGTGGTCTTCCCCGACTGGCGCGGACCGTTGACGATCACGATGCGAAATGAGCGCATCAGGTCGTCGAGTTCGGCCTCTGCCAGGCGAGGGATGAGATCAGGCATGCTTCCAACCCTTCCGGTGAGGAGCCGGCGGTCCTGTATCGAGGATCCGCCGGGATCTTATCGAGGATTTGTCGCCGCCGTATCGAGGATCAGCCAGCCCTCTAACGAGGATCCGCCGGGATCTTATCGAGGATTTGTCGCCGTCGTATCGAGGATTTGGCGAGAAATTATCGAGGATTCGCCAGGAGGAGGAACCTGGTCCGCCGGTGAACGGCCGAGCCCTCGGCAGCGGGCTGCCGAGGGCTCGGGGTGCGGGTGAACCGTCTCCGGTGCCAGGCCGTACCGCAGGGCCCGGCGGCGGGTCAGTCGAACGGGATCCAGGCCCGCTTGTCCAGGCCGCCCAGGGCGTTGACCGCCAGGCCGAGGTCGGAGACGGTCCACAGGGCGTCGCCGATCACGATCGAGCGGCGGATTCCCGGGTCGTAGGGGGCGATCCGGGTGTCCTCCACCGGCTTGGGCGCGGGGTGGGCGACGGTCCCGGCCCGGGTGACGGCGGCGTCGCCGACCGTCAGGACCAGGGCGGCGCCGTTGGTCTGCTCGCTGCCGTTCCAGGTGTTCAGCGGCAGTACGGCGGTGCCCGTCGGCGCCCAGTACAGGAAGGCGTGCGGGTCCCACTCGGCCTCCGAGCCGGAGTCCTTCTGGAAGAACCGCGCCAGGCGGCGCGGGTTCGCCGGGTCGCGGACGTCGAAGAGGGAGACCTGGGTGCCGAGCGTGCGGCCCTGCTCGCTGGCCTCCTGGCCGATGCCGATCAGCCGCCCGTCGCCCGCCGGGTGCAGGTAGGCCGAGTAACCGGTGATCTTCAGCTCGCCGGTCTTCCGCGGCGCGGCGGGGTCGCGCAGGTCGAGCACGTAGAGCGGGTCCACCTGCTTGAACGTCACCACGTAGCCGACCGGGCCGATGAACCGGACCGAGTAGATCCGCTCGCCCTCGCCCAGGCCGCCGACCCGGCCGACCTCGGCCAGGGTGTCGGCCTTGAGCGCGTAGACGGTGCTGGAACTCGTCTTCCCGGTCTCCAGGGTGGTCGCCACCCGCAGGTGCCCCTCGTGCTCGGACAGGGAGTACTGGTTGAGCAGCCGCCCGGGGACCCTGCCGGAGGCGGCGTAGCGCGGCGCGCCCGGCGCGGTGACGTCGAACCGGTGGATCTCGGTCTCCTCCGGCGGCGGGACCGGGGTGGCCGCCGGTCCGGGCGTCTCGGTCCGCGGGGGCATCGTGACGGTCTCCTCGGCCGGGGTCGGCTCGACCTCCGGGGCGACGCCGCCGGGCGGGGCGGGGCTCTGGGCGGTGGAGTCGGGCAGCGGCTTGGGCTCCTGCTCCACGATGGTGGAGCGCGGCCGGGGCTCGGGCTCCTCCTCGATGATCACGCTGTCGATCGGCCTGCCCCACCACGAGCGCGGGTTGCTGGTGACGTACAGGCTGGAGCCGGTGCCGTAGACGGTGTCGCCGTCGGCGGCCACGCCGATCGGGGCGGTCTCCGCGAGCGCCCGCTCGCCGCCGGCCAGGTCGAGGCTGTGCACGGTCAGCATCGAGGCGCCGGTGTACTCGCGCGGATGGCTGACCCGCCCGCAGTCGACCGTGCGCTTCTCGGTCCGGCCGTCGGCGCCGGTCACCTCGTAGGTCGGCAGCCACGCCTCGACGGGCGCGGCCTTCACCGCTTCGACGTTCCTGCGGGTCCGCTCGGCGTCCGTGGCGTCGGGCCCGGCGTCGGGGAAGGTGAGAGCGGGCTGGCTGCGGACCACGAGCCGCACCGTCGAGCCGACCATGCGCGCGTCCACGTGCGAGCCGTTCGGGGTGATCGAGCCGATCGCCTTCGGCTCACCGGACAGGTCGACGAGCACGTAGCGCGGTCCCGGGCTCGGGACGAGCTTGGCCGTCGCGCCGTACGGGATGATCCCGCCCCCGGAGAACAGCACCAGTGCCCGGTCACCGCTGACCAGCAGGTCGGCCGGGGCCCACGCCTGCTCGGCCTCCACCAGCCGGAGCGTGCCGGTGACCTTCCGGGTGGCGGCGTCCACCACCCGGAGCACGCCCCGGTTCACGGTGATCACCCGCTTGCCGTCGGTCTTGACCAGGTCGGGCTCGTCGACCCCGGCCTCGTGCGTGTTCGTGGTGGAGTGCTCGGGAGCCCCCTGCTTGGCGCTCGCGGCCGAGTCCTCGGCGAGCGTCTGGCGGTACAGGACCGGCCCGCCCAGGCCCCACGGCCCCACGTGCTCCGCCGTGGCCGCGCGCAGCCCGGCGAGCAGGTCGTCGCAGCCGCTGTAGGCGACCAGCCGCACGTCCCCCAGCTCCACCGGCGCCGTACGGCCCGCGCCCGATCCCCCCGGGGCGGTGGTGCACGCCGTGGCGAGCAGAGCGGCGGCCAGGGTCGCGCCGGCCGTGCGAATCGATGTCCTCATGTCCCCTACGACGGATCGCGGGCGCGTCCGGTTCAGCGGCCCGCCGGCCGGCGGATCCGGTCGCTCACCGGCCGGTGGACGTACGCCGTCCTCCGGTGGTCCGGCTGCCTACCGATCGGTAGCCGTACGCCGTTCTACCGAATACCCTTCCGGCATGGCTGCCACTCTCGGAGCGATCCGGACCCTCGACCGGGACATGATCGAGCGCGTCGTCCGGCAGGTGACCTCCAGCGGGGAGACCCGCGAAGTCGCCGCCCCCTTCACCGAGGAACCCCTCGCCGAGCTGCCCCTCTCCACCGCCGAGGACGTCCGCGCCGCCCACGCCCGGGCCCGCGAGGCGCAGGCGGCGTGGGCGGCGCTGCCCGCCCGGGCGCGCGCCCTGCCCTTCCTGCGCCTGCACGACGCCATCCTGGAGCGCCGCGAGGAGATCCTCGACGTCGTCCAGTGGGAGACCGGCAAGGCCCGCCGGCACGCCTTCGAGGAGGTCGCCGACGTCGCGGGCTGCAGCCTCTACTACGCGCGGCGGGCCCCCGGCCTGCTGGAGGCCAAGCGGCGCGCGGGCCTGTTCCCGCTCGCGACGAAGGTCGTCGAGGCCCGCCGGCCCAAGGGCGTCGTGGCGCTGGTCTCCCCCTGGAACTACCCCCTCTCGCTCGGCGTGACCGACGTCGTCCCGGCCCTGCTCGCCGGGAACGCCGTGGTCCACAAGCCCGACACCCAGACCGCCCTGTCCACCCTGTGGACGATCGACCTGCTGGTCTCCCTCGGCATGCCCCGCGAGATCTGGCAGGTCGTGCTCGGCGACCCCGCCGAGATCGGCGACCCGCTCCTCGACGACGCCGACTACGTGGCGTTCACCGGTTCCACCCGGACCGGCCGGAAGATCGCCGAGGAGGCCGCCAAGCGGCTGATCGGCTGCTCCCTGGAGCTCGGCGGCAAGAACCCGATGATCGTCCTCGACGACGCCGACCTCGACGTGGCCGCCCAGGGCGCGCTGCGCGCCTGCTTCACCAACGCCGGGCAGCTGTGCATCTCCATCGAGCGGCTCTACGTCCACGACGCCGTGTACGACGCCTTCGCCGAGAAGTTCGTCCGCCTGGTGAAGAACATGAAGCTCGGCGCCGGCCTCGACTGGGACGTGCAGATGGGCTCGCTCACCTCGCGGCGGCAGCTGGAGGCGGTCGGCGCCCACGTGGCCGACGCCGTCGCCAAGGGCGCCCGGGTGCTGGCCGGCGGCCGGGCCCGCCCCGACGCCGGGCCGCTGTTCTACGAGCCCACGGTCCTGGCGGACGTGGACGAGACCATGGACCTGTGCCGCGAGGAGACCTTCGGCCCCGTCGTGTCGCTCTACCGCTTCTCCGACGAGGACGAGGCCGTGGCGAAGGCCAACGACACCGTCTACGGCCTCAACGCCTCCGTCTGGACCCGGAACCTGCCGCGCGGCCGCGCGCTGGCCGCCCGGATCAAGGCCGGGACCGTCAACGTCAACGAGGGGTACGGCGCCGCCTTCGCCTCCTACGACGCGCCCATGGGCGGCATGAAGTCCTCCGGCCTGGGCCGCCGCCACGGCTCCGAGGGGCTGCTGAAGTACACCGAGGCGCAGACCATCGCCACCCAGGCCACCTGGCTCGGCCTGGAACCGCTGCCAGGGATGGCCTACGACAGGTACACCGACGTGGTGGTGAACCTGCTCAAGGTCATGAAGGCGCTGCACCTGAAGTGAGCGCCCGACGCGGGAGCGGCCGGCGAGGGGAGGGAGCGCCCGGGATGTTCGACTACGACGTGCTGGTGATCGGATCGGGGTTCGGCGGGAGCGTCACCGCGCTCCGCCTGACGGAGAAGGGCTACCGGGTCGGGGTCCTGGAGGCCGGGCGGCGCTTCGACGCGGGCACGCTGCCGAAGACCTCCTGGCGGGTCCGCGACTTCCTGTGGGCGCCCGCCCTGGGCATGAAGGGCATCCAGCGCATCCACGTGCTGCGCGGGAAGAAGGGGACCGGCGTCATGGTGCTGGCCGGCGCCGGGGTCGGCGGCGGCTCCCTGGTCTACGCCAACACCCTCTACGAGCCCCTGGACCCGTTCTTCGCCGACCCCCAGTGGGCGGGCATCACCGACTGGAAGGCCGAGCTGGGGCCGTACTACGACCAGGCCCGGCGGATGCTGGGCGTGGTGGAGAACCCGACCGTCACCCGCGCCGACGAGATCATGAAGAAGGTCGCCGAGCGGATGGGCGCGGGCGAGAGCTTCCACCGGGCCCCGGTCGGCGTCTTCTTCGGCACGCCCGGCGAGGAGGCCGACGACCCGTACTTCGGCGGCGCCGGGCCGCGCCGCCGGGGCTGCACCGAGTGCGGCGAGTGCATGACCGGCTGCCGCCGCGGCGCCAAGAACATGCTGACCGAGAACTACCTGTACCTGGCGGAGAAGGCCGGGGCCAGGGTCCACCCGGAGACCACGGTCACCTCGGTCCGGCCCCTCCGCGGGTCCGGCGGGTCCGGCAAGAACGGCGGGTCCGGCGGGAACGGCGGCGGTTACGCGGTCGAGGTGTGCAAGACGGGCGCGCCGTGGCGGCGCCGCAGGCTCACCGCCGGGCAGGTGGTCTTCGCCGCCGGGACGTACGGCACGCAGCGCCTGCTGCACCGGATGCGGGCCACCGGGGCGCTGCCCCGCCTGTCCGACCGGCTCGGCACTCTGACCAGGACCAATTCCGAGGCGCTGCTCGGCTTCGAGCGCCTGTCCGTCAAGGGCGACAAGCTCAACCGCGGCCTGGCGATCACCTCCTCCGTCCACCTCGACGCGCACACCCACATCGAGCCCGTCCGCTACGGCGACGGCTCCAACGCGATGGCGATGCTCCGCACCCTGCTGATCGACGGCGCGTCCGGTGGCGAAGTCGACGACACGGCCGGTGGCGCGTCCGGTGGCGGCACGCCGCGCTGGCTGAAGTTCCTCGGCGAGGCGGCCCGGCGCCCGTACCTGCTGCCCAGGCTGTTCAACCACCGCCGGTGGTCCGAACGCGCGCTCATCGCCCTCGTCATGCAGGCCAAGGACAACTCGATCACCCTGTCCGCGCGCCGGGGCCCGCTCGGCGGCTGGCGGCTCCGCTCCCGGCCGGGCCACGGCGAGCCCAACCCCACCTGGATCCCGGCCGGGCACGAATTCGTCCGGCACGCGGCCGAGGAGATCGGCGGCATGCCCGGCGGCTCCTGGCTCGACCTGTTCGACATCCCCGCCACCGCGCACTTCCTCGGCGGCTGCGCCATCGGCGACTCGCCGGCCTCCGGGGTGATCGACCCCTACCACCGCGTGCACGGCTACGAGGGCCTGCACGTCGTCGACGGCTCCGCGGTCTCCGCCAACCCGGGCGTCAACCCCTCGCTGACCATCACCGCGCAGGCCGAGCGCGCCATGGCCCTGTGGCCCAACCGGGGCGAACCCGACCCGCGCCCCGCCCCGGGCTCCGCCTACGTACGGCTGGCCCCCGTCGCGCCGAAGACCCCCCGCCGTGCCCGCCGCCGCCCCCCGGCGCCCTGCGCCTCCCCCATCGTCGGCATCACCTGACCACCCTCGATCGCCGGACGGCCGCCTGTCCGCCCCGCCGTACCGCCTGGGCCCGGGACGCCGCCCCGGCGGCCGTCCCGCCCCGGACCGCCGGACGATCGTCCGGCAGAATCCCCCTGTGATCTGGAACGTCGAGGAGTTCACCCGGGCCGCGGGCGCGACCGTCGAGCGGCTGGCCGCCTACGTGGACGAGAGCCAGCGCGGCCTGCCGCCCGTCATCGCCCGCCGCCCGCCGCGCGAACTGGCCGAGCGGCTCGGCCTGGCCCGGTGGATCCGCGAGGGCGGGATGACCCCGGACGACCACGCCGCCTTCCTGGCCGCCTACCTGGAGGAGGGGACCCGGCTGCACCACCCGGCCTCCCTCGGCCACCAGATCGCCGCGCCCGACTTCCCGGCGGCCCTCGCCGACCTCGTCCACGGCGCAGCCAACAACCCGATGGCGGTCTACGAGATGGGCGCCTCGGCGGCGGTCGTCGAGCACGAGGTCGTGCGCTGGATGCTGGAGAAGACCGGGTACGGCCCGGCGGGCGGCGGCGTGCTCACCCACGGCGGCTCGCTGGCCAACCTCACCGCCCTGCTGGCCGCGCGGGCGGCCGTCGCGCCGGACGCCTGGACCGAAGGCGTCCCCGGTGACCTCGCCCTGCTCGCCCCCGCGTCGGCGCACTACTCGCTCACCCGGGCCGCGGCGATCCTCGGCCTCGGCGAGCGGGCGGTCGTGCCGCTGGAGACCGACCCGCTCGGCCGGATCGACGTCGCGGCCCTGCCCGGGGCCCTGGACCGGGTGCGCCGGGCCGGGCGGCGGCCGATGGCCCTGGTGGCGAGCGCCTGCGCGACCGCGACCGGCCTCCACGACGACCTGCGCGGGATCGGGGAGTTCTGCGCCGAGCACGGCGTCCGCTTCCACGTGGACGGCGCCCACGGGATGTCGGCGCTGCTCAGCGACGAGCACCGGCACCGGCTCGACGGGGTGGAGCTGGCCGACTCGCTGATCTGGGACGCGCACAAGATGCTGCGCACCTCCAGCCTGGCCGCCGCCGTACTGACCCGGCGGGGGAGCGATCTGGACGCGGCCTTCCGCCAGGAGGCGAGTTACCTGTTCCACGGCGACCCCCGCGACGACCGTGACCCGCGCGACCCCCGCGACGACCGTGACCCGCGCGACCCCCGTGACGACCGTGACCTCCGTGACCCCGGCGGCCGGGACTCCGGCACCCGCGCCGCCCACGGCGTCCACGGCGGCCGGGGCATCGACTCGATCGGCCGGACCGTGGAGTGCAGCAAGGCCGAGCTGGGCCTGAAGGTCTTCCTCAACCTCGCCTGGCGGGGCGAGCGCGGTCTCGGAGACCACGTCACCCGGCAGTACGCCGCCGCCCGCCGCCTCTGGGAGCTGGGCCGGGAGCGGCCCGGCTTCACGTTCCCGTACGAACCGGAGAGCAACATCGTCTGCTTCCGGTACGGCACCGGCGACCAGCTGGAGATCCGCGAGCGGCTGATGGCCGAGGGCTCCTTCCACCTGACCTCCGCCGAGATCGGCGGCGTCCGCCACCTGCGCGCGACCGTCATGGCCCCCGCCACCGACGACAAGACCCTGGAAACGCTACTGGATCAGGTCAGCGCGGTCTGAGTACCACCGGTGCGGTCCGCTCCGCCAGCGAGGAGAACCCGACCACGCTGCTCGCCAGGCCGCCAAATACAACTGAAATGTAACTGATCGGCCCTTAAATGTAACCGAGCTCCGGTTACATTTGCTGACGCTGATCGAGAAGCGCGCGGACCGCTTCCACGCCTCGCACGCCTTCACCGGCCGTGATCGACCTCCGTGACTCCATGATCGCCTGGACGGCCTCGGTGTCGGAGAGCACGTCGATGGTCTCCTGCAGACGCTCCACCAGGTCGATCTGCTCGGCGGGCACGACGGCGGCCAGCCGTTCACCCCTGCCGGTAAGGGTGATCACCTTGCCGTGCACGGCGGATCCGACCGCCTCATCCCAACGCTCGGGATGTGCGTGAAGATCCTCCAGAGGAATCTCGTACGCTGCTTCGCCCATGACGACAGCGTACGCCTCGAACGCCTGATCTAGGAGCATTCGAGTGGGCCGGTGGACCACGGCTCGGTCCGGGTCGTCGCAGGCCGGAACGGGTGAGATCGCACGCCGTGGCCACGCTGGCGAGTGATCTCCCGGGGTGTGCGCCGTGGAGGTCAGGCCGTCGGTGTCAGCGCGTGCCGTACCCAGACGTTCGGCTCGACATAGACGGCGTGGTCCTGCTCGGTGTCGCAGTGGACCGGGACCAGGGCGCCGGGCACCTCGACGGGGCCGGCCGTGTCGAAGGGCAGGCCGGTCCACTCGCGCCACTCGGCGAGCGTGCCGGAGACCGTCATCGACCGGGGCGCCACCTTGACGATCTCTCCGCCCGCCCGGACGTGCACCCGCAGCCACGGGTCGGATGGAAGTCCGTCGGACCGGGTCCGCGCGGCGTACTCCGCCATCGGGGTGCGCGGCTCCAGGTGCTTGGCGTTCGGCCGCACCGGGGCGAGCAGTTCGGTGAAGCCCCGGTCGGCGGCGTTGTCCCGCAGCGCGCCCAGCATGATCGGGGACAGGCCGGTGCCGAGCAGGTCCCTGCGGACGGTGATCTCCAGCGCGGAGACCGCGGTGGCCACCTCGCCGCGCCGCCGGGTGTGCCAGGCCCACAGGATCGCGGTGTCCCAGCCCCCGTCCGGCAGCTCCTCCCGGCGGGGGACGAAGGGCACGCTGAACGCCTTGGCCACGATCCGCCCGGGCTCGGCGTCGTCGTCGGCGACCAGGACGAACTCCGGGTAGACGCTCGTGCAGACGTCGTAGAACAGGTTCGCCATCGGGTCGCGCATCATGAACTCCGGCCAGGAGTTCTCCATCGACCACATGGCGTCGGCGAGTTCCGGGCGTTCGGCGAGGGTGGTGATCCGCAGGGTCATCCGGACATCGTCCCAGTCCGGTTCCGCCCGCCGCGCACGGTTTTGTGAGGCATCGTCGGCCGCGGAGGTCTTTTGAGGGAACGGGTCATGGACCGGTCAGGGTGAAGGGGGCGCTCGCCCGGACGGCGCCGTTGACGACGACCTCCAGGACGCGCGGGCCGGGCGGCTCGGCCCGGGTCGTCACGGGCCGGAACGAGTGGGACTTGACCACCGTGATCTCCTGCCCGGCGGCGGTGACCGTGCGCTCGCCGAGGTGGAAGACGCGGCGCGAGCCGTCGCGCCGGACGGCGTACCTGAGCACGAGCGGGCCGGGGGAGTCCGCCGAGACGGTGACCGTGAAGCGCAGCCGGTCGCCGACGGCCACCCGGTCGGCGTCCAGGACCAGCGCCCCGACCGAGCCGCCGCCCGGGGCGGCTCCCATCAGCTCCAGCGCGCCGGGGTGGCCGGTGCGCAGCAGGCCGCGCACCGCGTGGCGCAGGACCCGCTCGACGTGCGAGCCGCCCTCGGAACGCCAGCGGGCGAGCAGCCCGACCGCGGTCTCCGGGTGGTCCTTGGCGATGTCGTTGACGTGGTTGGCCACCGAACGGCGGACGTATTCGCTGGGGTCGTCGCGGAGCCGGTCGAGGATCGGCAGCGCCGGTCCGGGCTCCATCAGCCACCGCACCCGCGAGCCCCAGGGCAGCCGGGGACGCGAGCCCTCCGACGCCAGCCGGCGCAGGTGCTCGTCGTCCGACTCCGCCCAGCCGTACATGATCTTCATGGCGTCGTCGCGGTACCGGTCGAGGTAGGGCCGGACGGCGAACTCCCCGGTGGCGTACGGCGTGAGCGCGGCGAGCGCGGTCATCGCCTCGTCCAGGTGGTCGTGGCCGCGCGCCGCGATGCACTCGGTGGCGGGCCAGCCGCTCCACATGTCCAGCCGGACGTGGGCCGTGCTCTCCCGCAGGATCTCCGCGGCGCGGGGGAACTCCGGCGGCAGCGCGGCGCCGAGCGCCCGCGCGACGTGCCGGACGCGGTCCTTGAGCTCCAGGCCCTCCAGCCCGGCGGACGCCTCGGCGACGAACCGGTCCCGGGGGAAGGCCGCCCAGGCCGCCGTCACGCCGTCGGCGAGCACACCCGCCGAAGCGGGGTTGATCATCTCCTTGAGAGGTTGCGCCATGGCGGTACGGTGCCAGAACCCACCGACATTCCACCGGCGGCGAGCGGACCCCGCGGCGGGCCTGTCGTGACCGGGTGGTGAGAGGCGGCGGGGAGGCACCGGGCCTCTTGTCGCTCCTCCCATCAGGGGAGGCCGCCGGGGGAGGCCGTGGGATAGCGTCGGCCGCATGAGCGAACTCGACTCCCGCCTGCGGGCGGTGTGCGACCTGTCCGTGGCCGGCGTCCGGGAGATGGCCGGCCGGCACGAGTACGACGGGCGGATCCAGGACCTCTCGCCCGAGGGCGTGCGCGCGGGCCTGGCCGCGCTGGGCCGGGGGCCGCTCCCGGACGACTCCTACGACGCCGCCCACCTGGAGATCTTCGAGGAGCACGCCCGGGTCGCGTTCGGCGAGCTGGAGCTGTACCGGCGCAGTCCCATGGAGCATCTGGAGAACCTCGACCTGGCCTGCTACGACCGGGAGTACGCCCCGGCGGAGGAGCGGGCCGCGGCCCGGCTGGCCCACCTGGCCCGCTGGCCCGAGGCGGTGGACAACGCGATCGCCGCGCTCGACCGGCTGAGCGCGCCGGTC